>CALLOA010000031.1 GCA_938005265.1 uncultured Granulosicoccaceae bacterium | reverse complement strand
ATAGTTAACGATCAGGCCTTTAGCCACCCTGTATTCTGGGTAATAAATAAATCTCGGCACCGTCTGGTAATGGTTGCTGCCATGAATCCTGATAGATGGTTCCGTTGATTGAGACAGCGATACCTTCTTCTATATGGGGTAGCAGCTGAGGATAGCGATCTTCAAGTTTCTGCATAAGCTCACGGATCGTTCGAGCCTCAATATCGATTGATGTCTTGTCGCCAACAGCCTCGCGCAACGCGCCCCAGAGTTCTACTGTAGCCATAGCTTGCGCATTATCGCTGCCTTAACTAAACATTGCAGCCACTTCGACTTTGATCGAAGTGGCTGCCAGTTTCGGTATGACGCTCAGCATAATTTCCGCTGTCGAGTATTGCTCGCTCAAGGACTGATCGCAGTTCAGGCCGCTAGGCGGTCTCGAGTTCTGCCTTTTCCAGTGCATCCAATATGCGGGGAGGAGACATTGGAACATGTGTCATGCGAACACCGAAAGCGTTCGAGACAGCATTTCCAATCGCAGCCAAGGGTGGCACGATGGATGTTTCGCCAACGCCACGAATGCCGTAGGGGTGGTTGGGGTTCGGTATTTCCAGAATCTGCGTATCGATCATGGGCAGGTCGGAGCATACCGGGATACGGTAGTCCAGAAAGCCGGCATTCTGAAGCCGGCCATCGTCTCCATACACGTACTCTTCGTTGAGTGCCCAACCGATTCCCTGTGCCGCACCACCCTGGAACTGGCCTTCCACGTAGGTGGGGTGAACCGCTTTGCCGGCATCCTGGATCACTGTATAGCGAACCACACGGGTCTGGCCGGTTTCCGGGTCAACTTCGACATCGCAGATATGGGTTGCGAAAGATACGCCCGCTCCATCAGCCACCATCTCTGTGTGGCCGGCAATGGGGCCGCCATTCTTTTCCGCGACCGATGCAATGTCAGCTATGGATAGTGGAGGGCGGTTGCTTTTCTTGCGCCCTTTGGCAACCGCGTGGCCATCTACCCATTCAACCTCTGACACGGGTACGTCCCAGGTATCGGCTGCGCGTTGTTTCATTACGTCTATCGCTTTGCGCGCCGACATGATTGCTGACATTGAACTTGCGAATGTGCCACGACTGCCATCAGTCATTTCGTTGTAGCCGAGCGTGGCTGAATCGCCGATGACGGTCTTTACCTTTTCGTACTCAATGCCGAGTTCTTCTGCCACGACTAACGACAGCGAGGCGCGTGCACCTCCCACGTCAATAGTGCCGACGGTTAGCGAGACGGACCCGTCAGCGTTTATGTTGAGATCGGTACATGCTTGCCCGCCAAAGTTAAACCAGAAACCACAGGCCATGCCACGACCCTGATTTTCTTTCAAGGGTGCTGACATGTGCGGGTGAATTTTCGCAGCTTCCAGTGACGGCTCAATGCCAATCGGCCCATAGACAGGGCCATAAGATGCGCGTGTTCCTTCTCTGGCAACGTTTTTGAGTCGCAGATCAACCGGGTCCATGCCAATCTGCGCAGCAAGTTCATCAATCATGCTCTCAACGGCGAAAGCCGCCATGGGTGCCGAGGGCGCGCGATAGGCTGTGGTTTTAGGGCGGTTGACAAGAATTTCCTTGCCTACTGTTTTTACATTTTCCAAGTCATAGCAAGCAAACGATGTCATCGCACCGAGCATCGCCCAAGAGCCCACCCAGGGCCCGCTGGAATAACGCAGTGTGGCTTCACCGGCGGTGATTGTGCCGTCACGGGTTACACCCATTTTGATATCGATAGATGCCGCGCTGGTCGGGCCGGAGGCTCGAAAGACCTCTTCACGGGTCATCACAAGTTTGACCGGCAGGTTAGCTTTACGGGACAGGGCCAATGCGACGGGTTCCAGCCACAAGTGGGTTTTTCCGCCAAAACCGCCGCCGATTTCGGAGGACGTGACGCGCAGTTTGGACTCGTCCAAGCCAAGCAACTGAGCACATTGCTGGCGAAATACAAAATGGCCTTGCGTACAGACCCAGAGTTCACCGCTGCCATCCGGGCTCATGCTGGCAACACAGGCATGGGGCTCTATATAACCTTGATGGGCCTGTTCGGTGCGAAAGTTTCTTTCAAGCACGATGTCTGCGGCTTTAAACCCTTTCTTGACATTGCCATGCCCGAACTCACTGACGCGGGCAATATTTGAAGCTTTGACAGGTTTGGGTTTGACACCGCGAGTCAGGCAGTCCTTGTGTAACACGGGTGCTTTGGGGTCGGCGGCCTCATCGACATCGGTGACGTGTTTTAAGATTTTGTATTCGACGTCAATTAATTTGAGTGCCTGCTTCGCTGTCTTGGCGTCAATCGCCGCAACGGCGGCAACCGCGTGTCCGTCATAGAAAACCTTTTTCCGGGCCATGCAGTTTTCAAGGGTAGCCTCCAGACCAGCCGCTTTAGCCGGTGCATCCGGAAGGTCCTTTGATGTAACAATGGCCTTTACACCGGGTAGTGCCTCGGCTTTGGAGGTATCGATTTTTTTGATGCTTGCATGCGCATGCGGTGAACGCAGCACACGCCCGACCAGTTGCCCCGGGAGATCCAGATCTGCACCGTAGCGAGCACGCCCTGTCACCTTGTCAACACCATCTGGCCTGATCGGTCGGGTGCCGACAGATTTGAAATCCATTTTAGGAATTTTGACTTCTTTGTTCATTTGCTTTTTTTCCTCATTACTGCAGCGGCATCTTGTACGGCACGAACGATCTTGTCATAGCCTGTGCAGCGGCAGAGGTTGCCAGCCAGCGCGTATCTGATCTCGGTTTCAGTCGGGTCGGGATTATTCTCCAGCAGTGTTTGCGCTGCCATCAAAAAACCCGGGGTGCAAATACCGCACTGCAGTGCCGCATGTTCAATAAATTTAGTTTGCAGCGGATGTAGTTTTGCGCCATCACTCATGCCCTCTACAGTCTCAACAGTCCGGCCTTCGGCCTCGGCTCCCAGAACCAGGCACGAGCAGACCAGCTTGCCGTCAAGGTGTACGCTGCAAGCACCGCAGTCACCTGTGCCACAGCCTTCTTTAACACCCTTCAACCCCACACGATTGCGCAGCGCATCCATCAGTGTTTCATCAGGTTCGCAGATAAAATCTACCGTATCACCGTTTATGGTGGAACTAATCAGCATGGACATGTTTATTTTCCTCCGGCTCGCGCATAGGCGGCTTTCGCGGCTCTGGTAGCCAGTACTTTTGCAACCTTGACACGAAAATCGATAGTGCCACGTTTATCATCAATCGGGTTGCAGGCCTTGGCGCAGGCAGCGCCAAGTTTTTCCAGGGCTTCTTCTTCCAGCTTACTGCCGATAAGTGCTTTAGCGCCTGCCGGCACCAGAAGTGCTGTTGGTGCGACAGCACCTAAAGCCACGCGAGCATCAGTTACGACTTTCTTTGCATCGATGCTGAGGTTGACCGCAGCACTAACAACGGCGATATCCATTTCGGTTCGGGGAATAAAACGTAAATAAGCATCACCGGATTTAGCAGAACCGGATGGAAGTTTTAATGCTTCGATGAACTCGCCTTTTTTCAAAGATGTTTTTCCAGGGCCGGTTACGACTTTCGCAACCGGTATGACGCGCTTGCCTTTTGGGCCTTGAATAACCGCTTCAGCATTTGCTGCAATCAGGGCAGGCACGCTGTCAGCCGCTGGAGAAGCATTGCACAGGTTGCCTGCCATGGTGCAGCGGCTTTGAATCTGGTCTGAACCTATCAGGTTGGCGGCTTCGACGACACCGGGCCATGCCTTCACAAGGGCTTTATTCTGAGCCAACTCGGCACAGGAAACTGCCGCACCGATAATAAAGCCGCTTTTGCTTGCCTTGATCTGTTGCGTCGCCGGGATTCGTTTAATGTCGACAATCAGGTCAGGTTCGATAAACCCGCCCTTCATTCTCACCAGTAGATCAGAGCCGCCGGCAAGAACATGAACGCTACCCTTTGATTTTTTTAACAGATCGACGGCCTCGGCTGCCGTATGGGGGGATTGATAAAGCACGCTTTTTCTTCCTGACAGGTTTAATACTGCAGTTTGTTCGATTAACCGGACGGGGTCAATGATATTGGTGTTTTAACTTGTGGAATATTAGTGCTGACATTGCAAAGAAACGGGTCTTTATATGCTTTTGTTTGGTTAATCTTCTGAGGTTGTCAGATAATGTATTCGACAGTGCGACAGCCAAATACCCGCTTCAACGCGTTTAACGGAGATAGGTTAATCCATTTGAAAATTCTGCCTTGTTCAAATAAGTGAAGGGCTGAAATTAGTTAACCTGTATGGTCCTTTACGGTAATTGTCGCAGCGTGCCTAGCATAAATCGTATTTTACTACTTGATAACCGTACCGGAATGGCATGGCCAATCACCCTGTATTGCGAAACACCTAACCACGATTCTGAATTTGAAAATCTGGATTTAAAAATCATGTCTATCTCAACAAAAAATGTTGTCGAAGTAGCTAGTGCAATCGCTCTACTAATATTGCCTGCTATTGCCAGTGCGACTCCAACTGTGGCAGGTAATGTCATCAGTTGGACTGAAGAGGGTTGGCATCAGGTTCAAATTCAAAGTACCTACGAGTCTGTTTGTAACGGCGGTAGCCAATGCACGCTGCCTGCTGGAGTGTATACCGTTATTAACCACCAAACAGGGCAGCGATTTATGAATATTGTTGTGCCCAATCCAGGTTCAACTGGTGATGATTCACCGAGAGCGCCGGTTGCATCTACCGGGCAGAATATTAGCTACGCGGCTGGTGATGATGGTGACTATCAGCTAGGACAGTCGGCAATTGGCCAACGTTTTCGTGACAATGGTGATGGTACTTTTGAAGATACTTTTACAGGGCTTACCTGGTTGGCCGTGCGTGATTGTATTCCAAGAGTCCTCTGGGCAGAGGGTATTGACTATGCGAACAACTTTTCAGCGAGCAGCGGTGATTGCCCTGAGTTATCAGATGAAAGCGTTGCTGGTGATTGGCGCTTGCCGAACATCAATGAGCTTTTGAGTCTTATGGACTACGGTGAGGCCTTTCCGGCATGGGACCCGGAAATTCCCTTCAGTGGAAATTGGATCGCGGACCCGATTTCGGGTGTATTTTGGTCATCCACCAGTTTTCCGGGCTTTCAACCCGAAGATACCGCCTACACGCTTAATAGTGGAGTTGGTCTGGCGCAATCAACCCGAAAGTCATTACGTATCGAATATGCCTGGCCGGTACGTTAGAGCAGGTAGTTTCCGTATTGTCCAAGTTGCTACGCACGCAAGCTGGCGGCTTACTGCAAGCCCGTCGCGGGTTTAGCGCTCGTGCAAGACCCGGGCAATACTTGCGATCAAACGGGTTTACGCAAATAGGTTAACTCAAGTACAACGCGGCCAATCAATACGGCTTGACGATCAGTCGTGCCTGACAAACAATTACGCTTCGTAACGGTTTCTTTGGATGGGTGCGTATCTGTTGATCGCAATTTCGCACAATTTGGTTCTGGTTGTCGCATCAATTGCGGTTTCTCTGGTCGCAGCCTTCACCGGACTGGCCTTGACCAACAGCATTGCATCCTTGCCTGATGCCAAACGAAAGATGCTGGTTGTGATGTCTGCCTTTATTATCGGCGGCGGCATCTGGTCAATGCATTTTGTCGCCATGTTGGCACATGAATTTGCTGTTCCGGTTTATTACGATTCCCTGCAAACACTGGGCTCGGCGTTAATTGCCATTCTGGTGGTTGGGGCTGCTCTGTTGATGTTGCATTTCTCAAAAAGAACCCCGAACGTTCTGGTGCTTTCAGGGTTACTGCTGGGTGCTGGTGTCATCGTCATGCACTACGTGGGTATGTTGGCGATCCGAGGGGTTATCCCACGGTTCAATATAATCTCCGTGTTATTGGCGGTCGCTGCGGCGGCCGTGGCTGGCGTGTTGGCGATCCGGGTTGCCTACGGTTCCAGATCAAAACAGAATACTGTTATCGGGTCTCTGGTATTCGGGTTGGCGGTCGTTGCAGTGCATTATGCTGCAATGCTGGGTACCACCTTTCATCACAACGAATCCTTCAAGCCGCTACCGGTCGCGATGGCCAACCACACACTGGCCATTTCGGTAACGATCGCCTCATTTGTTATTTGCGGGGCGTTCCTGCTGGCGACAACCGGTTTCGTTACTCAAAAGTCGGCGGGCTCGGGTCCGTTAGTTGAATCTGAGGTTGGCGCAGACAAAGGGGTACTACCAGATACTCCTGCAAAGGCGATTGTCGAAAATGTCCCTGCTGATGCTGCCACTGTTGAGTCCGGCTCAGCGGCAGACTCCCTGCAGGTGCCTTTCGAGAAAAACAAGAAGGTCGGCTATGTTGGTGTTGAAGAGATTGCCGCTGCCCGGGCCGATGGCCATTACACGCAGATCTATACCAAATCGGGCGTTCACTTCTGCCCTTGGTCGATTACTGAAGCAGAAGCTAAATTGGCGCAACACGGGTTTTGCAGAACTCACCGTAGTTACCTGGTCAACATCAATGCGGTGGATGATTTCCAGAAGCGTAAGGAGGCTGGCGTGTGTCTTTTTAGCGAATACCCCAATCTGTCCAGCGTGCCGGTCAGCCGTAACAGGGTCATCAGTTTGCTTGCTGTGCTGGATAACAAGACTGATATTTTTCTAGGCCAAACGGGTCGCTGAGTTGCCTTCCCTTCCAGTCGCGAGTGGATTGTTTGAATCTTTTATAAATCAAATAGATACCCATCTTCGCACGAACGACGTTGGTGATTGCTGTGCGTTATTCGTGAAAAAACCACGCTGTTCGTGGGGTTGCTGTTAATCCCGTCTCTTCTTTGCAGTACTATGTTGGCCCCTTAACCGAGGATGGCCCATGATCACCGGAAGTTTCGATTATCACCAACCCGGCACCCTGCAGGAGGCAGTTGCACTGCTGGCGAAGCTGGGCGATGGCGCGCGTGTCCTCGCGGGTGGACACAGCCTGATTCCAACCATGAAATTGCGGTTGGCAATGCCTGAGCATCTAATTGATCTGCAGGCAGTTCGAGAACTGAAAAAAATTCAGGTTACAGGTGCTGAAGTCTGCATCGGTGCCATGACGACCCAGGCGGAGCTGATTGCCAGCGATGAGCTGCACCGGGCAGCACCTATCGTGCGGGAAACGTCCCTGCAGATCGCTGACCCGCAAGTCAGGTACCTCGGCACCATCGGAGGCAATGTGGCAAACGGCGATCCGGGCAATGATATGCCGGCGCTGATGCAGTGCCTGGATGCTACATTTGTGCTCAGCGGGCCGGATGGTGAGCGATCTGTGCAGGCGCGTGAGTTCTATGAAGCGGCCTACTTTACCGCCAGGGATGACCTTGAAATCCTGACAGAAATACGCTTTGCCGCCACCTCAGGTGGTTATGCCTATGAAAAGCAAAAAAGAAAAATCGGCGACTATGCGACAGCTGCAGCAGCCGTACTGCTAGGCAAAGGTGCTGACGGCAGCTGCGAGCAGGCGTCGATCGCGCTGACCAATCTGGCTGACACACCGCTGTATTGTGAAGCGGCTTCCGCGCAATTGGTTGAAAACGGTTTAACCGAGCCTTCCGTTGATGCGGCAGTGGCGTCAGCCATGTCGCAGATCGACCCGGTGGACGACAATCGTGGCCCTGCTGAATTTAAACGGCATGTCGCGGCGATCATTTTGCGTCGAGCCATTCAACAAGCTTGGGCTCGCGCCTGATTTCGGGAAGAACATTATGTCAAAACAAACTATCAATCTTAATGTGAACGGCCAGAGTGTTTCGGCTGAGGCTGAACCCCGTGAGTTGCTGATACATGTGCTGCGAGAGCAGCTTAAGATCACCGGCCCGCATATTGGCTGTGAAACTACCCATTGCGGGGCCTGTACCGTTGAAATGGATGGCATGTCGGTTAAGGCCTGCACCATATTTGCCATTCAGGCTCAGGGCAAAGAGATAACAACCATCGAAGGTCTGGGCAATCCTGACAAGCTGCATGTGTTGCAGGAAAAATTCAGGGAACACCATGGCTTGCAGTGCGGTTACTGCACGCCTGGCATGATCACCCGGGCTCATCGCCTACTTGAAGAGAATCCCAACCCCACTGAAGAAGAAGTGCGTTTCGGTATCTCGGGTAATCTTTGTCGCTGCACCGGCTATCAGAACATAGTGAAATCTGTGATGGCCGCAGCTGAAGAACTCAACACAACGGAGTCAGCGTCATGAGTGCAACAGCAGAGTCAGTTCAGGATCGCAAAGCTGCGCTGAAAGGCCTGGGTACATCGCGCAAGCGTGTTGAAGATGCGCGTTTCACTCAAGGCAAAGGCAACTACGTCGACGATATTAAATTACCCGATATGCTTTTTGGTGATTTCGTCCGCTCGCAATATGCACATGCCAGAGTCAAGTCAATTGACACGACGGCGGCCATGGAGCTTCCCGGTGTAGTTGCTGTTTTGACCGCGAAAGAGCTGGAGCCATTGAACCTGCACTGGATGCCAACGCTTGCAGGTGACAAACAGATGGTTCTTGCCGATGGAAAAGTGTTGTTCCAGGGTCAGGAAGTTGCTTTCGTCATAGCCGAAGATCGTTACATAGCTGCTGATGCAGTTGATCTTGTGAAGGTAGAGTATGAGGAATTGCCGGTATTGGTTGATCCCTTTAAAGCGGAACTGCCAGATGCTCCGGTGTTGCGTGAAGACATCGCTGACCAGAAAGAAGGTGCACACGGCGCACGCCGGCACCCCAATCATATCTTTACCTGGGAGCAGGGTGACAAGGGTGCGACCGAAGCAATTATTAACGAAGCTGAGGTGGTAGCTGAAGAAATGGTCTACTACCACCGCACCCATCCCTGTCCGATGGAGACCTGCGGTTCCGTTGCATCCATGGATAAGGTCAATGGCAAGCTGACTTTGTGGGGTACTTTTCAAGCGCCTCATGTGGTGCGAACTGTGGCTTCACTGTTGTCCGGAATTGCCGAACATAATATCCGTGTTGTATCCCCGGACATTGGTGGTGGTTTTGGTAACAAGGTAGGTGTCTACCCGGGTTACGTGTGCTCCATTGTTGCATCTATTGTCACAGGCAAACCGGTGAAGTGGGTGGAAGACCGGATGGAAAATCTGAGCGCTACCGCGTTCGCCCGTGACTATTGGATGAAGGGCAAGATTGCTGCGACCAGCGAAGGCAAGATTCTTGGTTTGTGGTGTCACACGACAGCGGACCACGGAGCGTTTGACGCCTGCGCTGATCCCACCAAATACCCTGCAGGTTTCATGAACATCTGCACCGGTTCCTACGATATACCGACAGCCTATCTGGCGGTCGATGGCATCTACACAAACAAAGCACCAGGCGGTGTTGCCTATCGCTGTTCGTTTCGAGTGACCGAAGCTGCCTACTTTATTGAACGCATGATTGAAGTGCTTGCGATCAAGCTGAATATGGATGCTGCTGAACTTAGAGCGAAGAACTTTATTCGTAAAGATCAGTTTCCGTATCAGTCAGCGCTGGGCTGGGAATACGATTCGGGTGACTACCATACGGCTTGGGACAAAGCTCTGGAGGCTGTGGGCTATAAAAAGCTCAGGGAAGAACAGGCACAGCAGGTTGAGGACTTCAAGGCTGGAAAGACTCGAAAGTTAATGGGTATCGGCCTGTGTCATTTTACCGAGATAGTCGGTGCAGGCCCTGTCAAGAACTGCGACATTCTTGGTATGGGAATGTTTGATAGCTGTGAAATACGTATTCACCCGACTGGCTCTGCTCTGGCCAGATTGGGCACGATATCGCAAGGGCAGGGACACGCCACAACATTTGCACAGATACTGGCCACCGAGATAGGAATATCTGCGGATGAAATTACCATTGAAGAAGGTGATACCGACACGGCCCCCTATGGTTTGGGTACTTACGGTTCACGCTCTACACCAGTGGCAGGGGCTGCAACGGCAATGGCGGGTCGTAAAATACGCGCCAAGGCACAAATGATTGCAGCCTATCTGCTTGAGGTGCATGACAACGATATCGAGTGGGAGGTAGATCGCTTTGTCGTCAAGGGTGCACCCGAGCGGTTCAAAACGATGAAAGAGATTGCTTACGCCTCCTACAACCAGGCGATACCCGGTGTAGAGCCGGGGCTTGAAGCTGTCAGCTATTACGATCCTCCCAACATGACTTATCCCTTCGGCGCCTATGTCTGCGTTATGGATATAGACGTTGATACGGGTGTGTCCGACATACGCCAGTTCTATGCTCTTGATGACTGTGGTACCCGAATCAATCCAATGATTATTGAAGGTCAGGTGCATGGTGGTTTGACGGAAGCGCTGGCTATTGCTTTGGGTCAGGAAATTGCCTACGACGAGCTGGGCAATATAAAGACGGGTACCCTGATGGATTTCTTTATCCCGACCAGCTGGGAAACCCCGAACTACCAGACTGACTTTACCGAAACACCCAGCCCGCACCACCCGATTGGTGCCAAAGGTGTAGGGGAGAGCCCCAACGTAGGTGGTGTGCCCGCATTTTCCAACGCCATCAACGATGCTTTCAGAGCCTTCGGTCTTACCCACACGCACATGCCGCATGACCATTGGCGGGTCTGGAAAACTGCTAATGATCTGGGGCTGCACGGCTAATCCTTAATTCGGGTTAATACTCTCAATGAGTTGGAAAGCTCTGCAGCAGGACTTGGCTGCCAAGCGCTACATCGCCAGCGATGAGCTGGCGATGGCAGTCTTCCTGGCAACGGAACAACAGCGCCCTTTGTTGCTGGAGGGTGCTGCTGGAGTGGGTAAAACCGAGATTGCCAAGCAGCTGGCGGCGATTCATAAAACCAATCTTATCCGCCTGCAATGCTATGAAGGGCTGGATGCGAGCACATCCATTTACGAGTGGAACTATCAAAAACAGCTGTTGCGGGTACAAGCCTCGGGCGCAAGCTCGGTGAGCGAAGTCGAGTCGCAAATTTTCTCTGAAGAGTTCTTGCTCAAGCGCCCACTGCTGGATGCCATAACGCAATCGCAATCGCCGGTACTTTTGATTGACGAAATTGAT
>CALLOA010000030.1 GCA_938005265.1 uncultured Granulosicoccaceae bacterium | reverse complement strand
AAACGCAATCCACAGGCCACCTTGCCAGAAATCTACTTCAAAACACAGGGTTTGCGCACTGAGCGACTGAGATCACCCGCAATAACGCAGGATATTTACTCTTATAGATTAGGACCCGGTATCTTAAAAGAGTTCCAATCAACATCATTTGGACTGGATGCAAGCCTGCTGTATTATTACCCCCGCTCCTACCTGCTATCACGTCCCGGTAGCTCAGCTGGATAGAGCAGCCCCCTCCTAAGGGGCAGGTCGGGGGTTCGAATCCCTCCCGGGACGCCATGTTCTAGCGGTCTATTCCGGAAACCTAGTTAACGCCTTATTCCGGACATTGGTTGCAAACTGAGTCCCAATATTCCTTGTCTCGTGTGTCAAGGTGCCCCACCCGCCCCCAAGCGCAACCAAACTTTGGCACGTTGTTTTGAATATGCGACTTTCAGGTATCTCTAGAGCAATAACGTAACAATCGAAGGCCAGATCAACAACACACTTAACGCGAGTAACTGAATACCGATAAACGGCAAGAAACCTCGGAAGATATCCGTCAGTGAAATGTGGGCGGGTGCAACAGACTTCAAATAGAAAGCAGCTGGACCAAACGGAGGTGACAGGAAACTCACTTGCATATTCATACAGAACAGCACCCCGAACCAGACGGCTACATGCTTGGGCTCCAGTTGCCCTATCAAGCCGATTTCTTCAATCGGCAGTCTCTGCACAATTGGCAGGAATACCGGGATGATCAACAACACAATACCGACCCAGTCCATGAAAGCGCCCATGAATAGCAGTATGACCATCATGATAAGGATAACCGCCATGGTAGGCATTTCTGCGCCGACTATCAGCCCGGCGATATAAGTTGGACCACCCGCCAGTGTGTAAGCACCGGCAAGTGCAGCTGCACCGACCGTGACCCAGATAATCGTACCGGTGGATCGCAAGGTGCGCATCAGGCTGACCCAAACCAGATCTACTGATGCTTCGCCGCGTACCAACGCTATCAGGAATACCGCAAGTGCACCCATGCCTGCAGCTTCGGTAATGCCGGTGATACCGCCATAAATGGAGCCCAGTACAATGAATATAACCGCAAAAGGCGGCACCAAACCTTTACCGTGATGCCAGCCTAGTTTCACGTATTTGTATCCGAACACCACAAACATCAACAACAAACACACCACCATTACGCCTCCAAGGTAAGGCAGGTGATGCGCCATGCCGAGGGCGGGTGGTTCGAAATTACCTTCACCAGGAACGTTTCTACCAGTAGCCGTTAAAAAAGCAAGCCGCGCGAGCAACAACGTAGTGAAGCCAGCAACAATAATGGACAGAAAAGCCAGAAACGCTCGCAGCTTTTCAGGACCGGGCAGATCATCATCACGCGGTTCCGGCAACGGTGCCTGAGACGGATCAAGACGGGTGCGAATGATGATGTAGATGATGATAAAAGTGGCGAGCATAAAGCCCGGCAGGAATGCACCGGTAAAAAGTGCTTTGATCGATGTTTCTGTAATCAGTCCGAAAATGATCAATACGATCGAGGGCGGAATCATTGTGCCGAGAGAACCGGAGGCGCAGATGGTGCCGATGGCCAGGTTCTGGTTGTAACCCAGGCGCAACATCTGCGGCAGCGCAATCAGGCCGAGAAGAACCACTTCACCACCGATAATGCCGGACATGGCAGCCATCAATACCGCCATCAGAGAGGTAACAACCGCGATTCCCCCACGTAGCTGGCTCATCCAGAAATTCAGGCTGTCATACATCTGTTTGGCAACACCCGACCGTTCAAGGAGCGCTGCCATAAAGATAAATAGCGGGACTGACAATAGAACGTATTCCGTCATCAGGTCGTAGACTTTCTGGGTCAATATATAGAGCGGTCCGCTACCCGGCCTGCCTGTAAGCGCGCCCTCCCCGAAGCTCATGGGGTCCGTAAACAACGTTGGCTCGAACTTCATAATCATCACGAGCGCTGCGAGCACGGCCGAGGCAAAACCCAGGGGCATGCCAATGGCCAGCATAAAAACAAGTCCAATGATCAGGACTATTGAAATAGTACCGACGTCCACTAGTTTGCTCCCACGCTTTTCTTGAGAGCTTCGAGCTCTTCTTTATCAACCACATCCTTTTCCATAAGCTCGTTCGGATCGCGATTCCAGTCCGCAATCAGATTCACCAGTGCCTGAAGCGCAATAAGGCAAATCACAATAAGAATGGTGGGTTGAATAGTGGCAGGAATCGGCGGGTCAAAAGCCGTACCGTAGGTCTGCCATTTATAAAATTTGTTAATGAAAACCTGTTTGTAGCTGCCGAACACGAGGCAAATAGCAAAAAACCACAACAACACGACCCAGGTTAAATCGCACAGGCGTTGCGCCCAGCGTGGCAGAACGTCGTAGAGAATAAAAATTCTGATGTGACTCCGTTGCTGCATCGCATAGACACCGGAGAGCATAAACACAAAGCCCCCTATCCAGAGGGTGAGCTCATTGGCCCAGAGAGTTGGCCGTTCTATGGCGTAGCGCAAAAAGACTTCGTACAACATAACACCGGTCATTGAAATGATCAGTATCATCACAATACGGCCGATAAACATCCCGATCTTGTCAATGCGGCTGTAGTGCGGGAATTCCATTTGCCCGGGGACTATGGTTTTAACACCGGCAATAAAAATAAACGGCAGCAGCAGCAATGCCGCCCAATCAATAATGTCTGCGACACCAAAGAGGCCGGGGAGATCAGGAGTGACATCTTTACGCTTGTGCATCTCTGTCATCTGCAGAGTAAGGCTGGTGGTGTCGTCGTGTGGCCACAAGTCGAGTATGTAAGCAGGCGTGTGCCATATCGCCCAACCAGCGCAAAACACAAATGAAAAAGGAATGATCCATTCCTTCAAACTGCCGGATTTTTCCACCATCAGTTCCTCTCAACAGAGCGAAAGATGCTCAGTAATTTCTATTGTCGCCCTGACTTCAGGGTTTACTCGCTAACAAAGCATGACGGCAGGCAAATGCCTGCCGTCAAACGAGTCAGAGTTAAATCAAACTTTCAGATTACTCTACGGCACCGATTTCTTTAAGGAAATCAAGATGAGCCTTCAGTAGATTTTTCGCTTCAGGAGTAGTTGCATACTCTACCCAAGTAGTCGCAACCGCTTCGCGATACTTGGCCATGTCTTCCTCAGACCATGTGTTGAGCTCAACACCTGCAGCACGCATCTCAGCAGCCGCCTTTTGAATCTCGATGTCTTGCTTGGTAGTGGTCTTCAATGCAAGAGCCTGCATGGCAACTTTCAGGATTCTCTGATGCGCTTCAGGCATTTCATCCCACATATCTTTACGACATGCCAAGTGATCTGCAGGCATGGAGTGGAAGCCTGGGTAGTTAGTGTGCTTGGCTATATCGTACAAGCCCAGGCCAACATTGTTAGCTAGTGTTGAAGCATCAGCACCATCAATTATGCCGGTTTCAAGTGCGGTAAAGATTTCGTTGAAATCCATTACGATCGGTGATGCCCCCAGGTTTTCAAAGATGTTGGTAATAACTCCCGGAGGTGCACGGAATTTCCAGCCTTTCAGGTCATCGACACCTGTGAACGATTTGGTAGAAACCAGTGATTCAGGGCCGGGAATCCACCAACCGACAAATTCCATATCCTGCGGGTTGTAAAGTGCATTCAATGCATCATAACCACCACCGTGCAGCAACCATGAGTACTGCTGATAAGGGTCAGAGTAACCACCGTTCAAGTCACCTGTGAACTGAAAGGCAGGATTTTTACCAACCTGATATGCACCACCTGTCATGTCACAATCAAGAATACCTGTTACCGCAGCGTCAAATGTTTCAGTCGCTTTAACAACAGCACCGGCATAGAACATTTCAATTTCAATGTCGCCGCCGGACATCACAGTCACATCTTCTATGAATTCGCTCGCAAGCTCTCCAGAAAGAGTTTCTGTGGCGAAGTGCGTTTGAATTCTGAGTTTGGTTTTTTCCTGCGCTTGCGCAGCACCGATCGACAAAGCCAGTGCGATGGCACTCGCTGTCAGCGTTAAGGATTTTTTCTTCAACATTTAAGTCTCCAAGTTGTGAATGTCGGCTCATGGCCGGTTGCTGGCGTTATGTCTGCCGTATAAAAAAAGGTGTCCCCGGACCTTAGAACGATCCACAGAAAACCAATTCTAGTTTTACCCGTCCTTATTTCATAACCCTGAATCTAAAGCGCGAGGTTGTAGACTCAGGAATCGTGTTATTCAAACATGCAACCGACCGGGCTTGTCTGCTCGGCAGCCAGAATGCTTACCAGTTAACAGTTTGTGCGCTTTTCCAAAAAAGTGTTCAGCCCCTGAGTTCCCAGATTCAAGCGATAATACAAGATCATCTTTGGCCCGTAGTGCGGGAACACCCAGGGCAATCTCCGGCCCGATTTGATGCTCCGGAAGGTTTAGTGCTTCTACAATGGCACTGGTTGTCTCACCACCCGCACACAACACTTGTGCTACCCCCTTTACCGGCACCATTGCAACATCAGCAAAGAATGATTCAAGCACCTCCGACGTTGTGTTTGCGCCATACCGAACCTGAACAGCTTTTACTTTTTCAGGTGATGTGGAACTGTAGGCAACAAGCAACTTATCATACTCAGCCAGTAACCAGTCAGCAATTTCACCGGGCATTACCTCTCCTTTTATCACCGCTGGTGCTGTCACCTGCCTAACCGGGTGCTGGAGCCCAGGTGTAGACACAGGGTGCAGGTACATCACCGCTAACTGCGCGCGTGCGCGTGGCACCCGGTGCAACTGCGTTAACCAGAATGTTTCCCTCGGCTCCAGAATGTTGCCCTCGGCTAGTTCAATGGTCATTGTTTGCGCGAGTTTGATGACGCCTGCTTAACTGGCACCGCATGCAGCACGCCCTCGCCCACCGAATATGCAGGATTCAGATGCGAAATTAGTAATACATCCACCACTGCCCTGTCCAATCGTCTGTCTCGCTGCCAACTGACCGCACATGGGATGGTTGTCGATGGGATTTCGAGCATTTGTTCAGCTTGGATACTGATGGGCAGCATCGACAGGGAAGCAGTGCGATTTGCAAGCCCACTACCAACACAGCATCAAAATACTGCATTCAGGACTGCTTTAATGCCTCATGGCACTTTCTATGCGTGCACCACTCATAGTTTTATTCACTAAATATCTATTTATGGTAGATTAAGCCTTATAACTAGCTAATATTTATATGTATTTTTAGTTTTTTTATATTTATTTATTATTCACACAATAGTCAAATGAGCATTCTAGAAGCCTTGTCGCTTGGCCCCAGAACATCAAAAGAGATACAGGCATCTACTAATTGGAGCCAAGGCAAGGTTTCCAGAATTGTTCGTGATCGCGAAGATATTATTCAATTGCCGGGGCGTCGACCACATCAGTATGCGCTGACAAAACCTGCCTTTGGCGCAACTCACGTTCCAATTGCAACAGTAGACACCCATGGCAAGAACATACCGCGTGGAATACTGAATGCCCTTCAACCTGAAGGCTATCTACTATCTGGACTATCAGGCGCATCAACTTTGCTAGCTGGAGAATCGCGCGACGGCAGATTCGACGGCTTGCCCTATTTTATGGACGATGCTCGCCCACAGGGCTTTTTGGGAAAACTAATTGCCCAGCACTTAGCTGAACAATCTGACGAATTTTCACCAGATCCCGA
>CALLOA010000029.1 GCA_938005265.1 uncultured Granulosicoccaceae bacterium | reverse complement strand
ATACTGAATTTTGCGACCCGGATTCCTCTATCTCTGCAAGAGATACTTCCGCAGATTCACCTTGTTCTGTCTCAACAGAATTCGCATCCTCATCAGTGACATCCGCACTCGAATCCATCAAGCCAAAACCCGGGTTTTCGAAGGTTTCGTCAACCGGCCCTATTTGGTTCTCAACAGCTGGCACTAGTTCATTAACTTCTGAATCCGACCCACCACAGGCAGAGAGAAACAAACTGACTAAAAAAATCAGGCTAGTTTTTTTACGAATCGTCATGCGTGATCTGTCACCAGCAATATTGCTCTGCTTGCTATTTCCTGGTGTATAAACACCAGCTTAAAGCTGTGATTGTTCCCCACCCTTAACCATAGTGGAAAACAGTATTATTGTGCGGCTTCTGATGTGCAGCCGGGTTAAATCGTGGCTAATTGCAAAGCATCATGATTCAAATTCAGTCAACAGAGTTTTGACCGTTAATTAGAGTACCGGATAGTCGTTCCGCAGATGCAAAAAGCGTCTGTTGGATATTTCTTACAGATCCGGTAATGGATGGCGGCGTGAGGAACTCTAGTGATTCGCACAATAAAGTGTTTTATACAAGTGGCAATACTAATGATGCTGACTGCTTGTTCAACACCGGATTACAATTTTAGCGTGCACGCGTATCTGAAGAGCGCCGAACAACAACTAAGTTTTGCCCACAGCCTCAATACAGGCAAGAAACAAGGCCTGGCAAATCCTTACCTGGAGCGCGCGAGCAAGTTTATG
Source organism: uncultured Granulosicoccaceae bacterium (assembly GCA_938005265.1). Lineage (GTDB taxonomy): Bacteria > Pseudomonadota > Gammaproteobacteria > Granulosicoccales > Granulosicoccaceae > CALFCE01. Next base: position 5,808 of record CALLOA010000029.1, on the reverse strand, counting down.
CAGTCCGCATCAAAAGCGCAAACTCGAAACAACACGAAACTGGCGAATCAATATTTTCGGCTGGCGATATCCGAAACAGAGGTTGCCATCGCAGCACTAAGCGCTGACGAGAAGTAGAAGCCAGAATCTTACTTTTGTAAATCCGATACGAGCTTTCTGCCCAATAAACTGGTCTCTGTGAACAGCACCCCTCGCAGAGCGGCTTGGGGCTATTCCTGTAACCACTCGGCTACCTGCATACTGCAGTAGCTGAGAACGGCATCACAACCGGCACGGCGGAATGCCATCATCATCTCCAGTGTTACGGCCCTTTCATCAATCCAGCCATTAGCAGCAGCGGCCTTAAGCATGGAATACTCGCCACTCACGTGATAGGCAAACGTTGGCATCGCAAACGTTTCCTTGGCTCGCCTTACGATATCCAGGTAAGGCAAACCCGGCTTGATCATGATCATGTCAGCTCCTTCAGCTATATCCAGCTCAATCTCGCGCAGAGCTTCATCTGAATTGGCAGGATCCATCTGGTAGCTGAACTTATCCGCACCAGCTAGATTGGATGCCGAACACACAGCGTCCCTGAACGGACTATAGAGCGATGAAGCATATTTGGCAGAATAAGCCAGTATCCTCGTATTACGATATTTGTAACGCTCCAATTCATCACGAATAGCCCCTATTCGCCCGTCCATCATGTCCGAAGGTGCAACCACATCTGCTCCGGCTTCAGCGTGCGACATGGCTTGTTTGACGAGCACCTCAACCGTTTCGTCATTGACGATATAACCATCCACGTTCATAAGCCCGTCCTGGCCGTGGGTGGTGTATGGGTCCAGAGCTACATCGGTAATGACGCCCAGCTCCGGAATTTCCTGTTTCAGCTTACGAATTGCACGCTGCACCAACCCATCACTTTCCCAGGCGTTGTCAGCTGTTTTACTTTTCACTTCGTCTCCGGGAATCGGAAACAAAACTATGGCAGGAATGCCCAGGTTAAATGCTTTTTCACTTTCCCTTATCAGTTCCGATATCCCAAGACGTTCCACACCCGGCATTGAGGCCACCGGCTGGCGACTGGTGTCACCATCAATAACAAAAAATGGCTGGATAAGCTGAGCCGTCGTCAGCACATTTTCGGCAACCAGTCTTCGTGAAAACAATTGTTCGCGATTGCGCCGTAATCTCGTTGATGGGTACATGTTTACAATTGTTATATGGCTGCGGATAACCGCTGGTCATTAGAAAAGAATCAGCTGAAATGTTTGTATATCAGGCAATCAGCTGACATTACATGGTTGCCCCAATCTGCCAGGGTATGAATTCATTATCACCAATACCCTGGCCTTCGCTGAGCGATTTTTTTCCGGAAGCAATATCTACAAGATAGTCGAATATTTCCTGGCCAACTTCATCAATGCCGGCACCGTCGGTAACAACTCGACCCGCGTTAACATCCATATCGTCTCTCATGTGTTCATACATTTCCGTATTCGTTGCGATCTTGATGCTGGGTGCAGGCTTGCAACCATAAGTCGATCCGCGCCCGGTCGTGAATGCCACCAAATTACAACCACCAGCAACCTCACCGGTAATGGATGCCGGATCGTATCCCGGCGTATCCATAAACACAAAACCTTTGCGATCAATCTTTTCGGCATAACGATACACGCCATTCAGGGTGGTACTTCCACCTTTGGCGACAGCCCCTAATGATTTTTCCAGAATCGTAGTAAGACCACCAAGTTTGTTTCCCGGAGAGGGATTGTTATCCATCGAACCACTATTACGCTCTACGTAATCTTCCCACCATGCAATGCGTTCAAGCAGTTTCTGACCTGTGGCTTCATCGATGGCGCGTCGTGTGAGCAAGTGTTCAGCTCCGTAAACCTCCGGTGTCTCGGCCAGCACAGCTGTACCACCTGCAGCAATCAACAAGTCTGCAGCTTTGCCAAGGGCCGGATTAGCAGTGATGCCGGACCAGGCATCGGAACCGCCGCATTGCAGTGCCAGCGTCAGTTCCGAGATCGCACAAGGCTCGCGTCGCGCCTCATTGGCAATGGGCAACATGCTCTGCAGCAGGCTCACACCACGCTCCACAGTTTTACGATGCCCCCCGGTAGTCTGGATGTTCATGGTCTGTAACAAGGGGCCGCGCTCAAGACCATATTCTTTAACCAGTGTCTGCACCTGGCTCACTTCACATCCCAGGCCGACAATCAACACTGCTGCAACATTGGGATGAACTGCGTAGCCTTTGAAAACACGCTGCAGGTTATCAAAACCATCACCACTATCAGCTAATCCGCAACCCGTTGCATGTGTGAATGCTACAACGCCATCGATGTTCGGATATTCCTGTAGTTGTTCGTCGTCAAAGTGCGCAGCGATATAACGCGCTGCAGTTGCAGAACAGTTAACACTGCTAATGACGGCAATGTAGTTGCGTGTTCCAACACGGCCATCAGCACGCTTGTAACCATTGAACGTCCTGCCGGTAATATCGTGATCGGCCGCACGCCTGTCTACCGAAAATTCGTACACCTGATCGGTATTTCGAAATTCGAGGTTATGAGTATGGACGTGGTCACCCGGTGAGATTTCACCCTTGGCATAACCGATCAATTGGGCATATTTCAAAACCCTGTCGCCATCGCTAATACTGCTTAGTGCAACTTTGTGACCTTTGGGTATTGCATCAGACATCTGCAGTGGCGAAAGCCCGGGGATTTCGATTTGTTCTCCGGCTTTTAGAGAACGTAAAGCGACCCCGACCTGATCGTCCGGATGTAAACGAAGAACAGGTTGTTTCAGGTTTTCCTGCCTTACAAAATTTACCGCGACGACATTGTCATTAGCGGCGTCAGATTGCTTGTTACTCATTCCGATTATATTTTCCAGTCCGTGTTCGTCAGAAATGCGCCTGCCATTGAATGCCAGCTAGCTAAATTCATAATATGAAACTGCAAAGCCCGTCAGACTTACAACCTTTCGGGCACTGCTTTTTTTGGCCGTTTTTTTTTGGCGGACACTAGGCCGGTGGCATCGCCACTATTTTATTTCGCAAATCGCCAATACCTTCTATACCCAGAGTAACCACATTTCCCTCATTGAGAAATTTCGGTGGTTTGAAGCCCAGCCCCACACCTGGTGGTGTTCCTGTAGGAATAATATCGCCCGGCTGCAGGCTCATGTGCCGGCTGATATAACTGACGATGGTTTTGACTGTAAAAATCATGGTCCGGGTGTTACCGGTTTGCATTCTTTCGCCATCAACGTCGAGCCATACATCCAGTGTTTGCGGATCGGTAATTTCATCAGTGGTTACAACAACCGGCCCGAAAGGGCAAAAAGTATCGTGGCTTTTACCCTTGGTCCACTGGCCGGTACCCTCGGTCTGGAAAGCTCTTTCACTAACATCGTTGACCACGGTGTAGCCTGCAACATAATCCAGCGCTTCTTCTTCACTGACATAACTTGCATGCTTGCCGATGACGATGCCCAGCTCCACTTCCCAATCAAGCTTCGTGCTGTCACGAGGTTTGACTACATCGTCGTTCGGGCCACAAATAGCGCTGGGGGCTTTCATGAACAGCACAGGCTCAGCTGGTATAGGTTGTCCGGCTTCTTCGGCATGGTCAGAATAGTTAAGACCGACACAAACAACCTTACCTACATTGCCTACAGGCGGACCCAGACGTGTGGCAGAATCGATCTCCGGCAAGCTCGCAGGGTCTAAAGCGGCCAATTTGGCCAATTGTGCGGCCCCCAATGTTGCGCCATTTACGTCATCAATAACCGAGGACAGGTCCCTGATAGCGCCAGTGCTGTCCATCATGCCCGGTTTCTCTGCGCCTGCCGGCCCGAATCTGAGTAATTTCATGTATTTACCTGCATTGATCTTCTGAAGTTGGAATAAATTGCCACAGCAAAATAATTTCATGATCACATGGCATCTTTCACTCGTAATCACTGTCTGAAGCAAGGATACCCGAAAGATTACAGGTTTCGTACTCCTGACATTTAGTCCGGACCCTCTGTGGTCGACTACTATTAAAAACAGTTCAAAAATATCGTCACCCAGAGCCTGCAGCCAGAACCCACCAGTGATAGAAGCTGATTAACATCGTGAGACAGAAACCATCCCCCCTACGCCTGCTTGGACGCACCATCCTGATCATCGTCATGCTGTTTTTTGCACCATTGGGATGTCAGGTTGTAGCTCATTACTCAGGTAGCGGCGATCGCACGCCATGGTGGGACCTGCGACGCGACAGCAGCAATCAAGCTCCTGATGCAGCCACAACCGACGATGCCATAATTCAGGTCTATTCAGCTCGAGCCGCAAGGTGGCGCGGTGCCTTTGGTGTACACACCTGGTTTGCTACGAAAAAGCGCGATGAGAATAATTACACCCGCCTTGAAGTGATCGGTTACGCACTGCGCTGGGGCGGAAATACGGTACGGATTCGCAACGGCCGACCCGATAACTATTGGTTTGGCAACAAACCCTATCTGCTTAGGGAAATCCGCGGTGGTGAGGACGTCGACAATCTGATTGATCGTCTGCATTTTGCTGCATCAAACTACCCCTACCAACACCGATACAAGGTCTGGCCAGGCCCTAACAGCAATACATTTACAGCGATGTTAGCGCGCCAGATACCGGAGCTAGGCCTGGAACTTCCTGCAACAGCAATAGGCAAAGACTTTTTGCCTGAAAATCGCGTATTTTCAAAAAGCCCGAGTGGCGATGGTTTGCAGTTTTCACTTCGTGGTTTGCTGGGTTTGATCGTCGGCAAGGAAGAAGGTGTCGAAGTAAATATGCTTGGTCTGTCTGCTGGCCTTGACGTGTCACCACCGGCTATCAAGCTACCTGGTGTAGGCCGATTGGGTTTTTCCGACTTTGAAAGAAAGATCCTCGAATAAGCCCAGAAACACAGGTTGGCAAAGGGAACAAAATGATCATAGTGGCTACCTAAAAATGACGGAATTTCATTAAATGACGTATTGTCATTTTTTGACTACTTCTCTATTATATTGCGATGAACACCCTGAGTCGAAAACAACGGGAAATTGCAGAACGGCATGCACTGCTACTGGACATTGGCAGGCGACTGATCGAGACAGAGGGTTACCGAAACCTCGGCATGGAGCGCATAGCCGAAATCTCGGAATACTCCAAAGGAACCGTTTACCAACATTTCTCGTGCAAGGAAGAAATCCTGATACAGTTGTGTAACCACAACTCGATCGGGCTTAAATCCATGTTTGAGAGAGCCCGTGCGTTCGAAGGCTCAAGTCGTGAAAAGATGTTGGCTATTTTTGTTGCGCACGAGCTTTGGGCAGCACTCAACCCGAATTGCCTGGAACTCCATCAGACGCTGTGCGGCGGCGGTACAAAAGAAAAGGTTTCAAACGACAGCCTTGAATTACACAATAAACTGGATTTTGAAATAGTCGGTCTGGTTGCAAGCATCGTAGAAGAAGCTGTTGAAAAGAAAGAATTGCATGAAGGCGCGAGCCTCAGTGCTCCGGAACTCGTCTTTTCACTCTGGTCTCTGTGTCATGGTGGCTTGCAATTGCGTTCACTTGATCTGCCATTGGCAAAAATGGGTATAAAGAACCCACAAGCGGCGACACTGAGAGCGATCGAGTCCATGCTGGACGGCATCGGTTGGCATCCGCTTTCGACAGAACACGACTATGTTGCCGTAGTCGAGCGTATCAAATCGACTGTATTTGCTGAGGAACAACATGCTTGCGAAAGCGCTAGGTGATTACGCCATCAATTTTTAAACCATTCATTTCCAA
>CALLOA010000028.1 GCA_938005265.1 uncultured Granulosicoccaceae bacterium | reverse complement strand
TCAAGATTTTCCAATTCACGCAGACGCGAACGATTATCGAAATGAATGACCGTTGCACCGGTTAGATTTGCCAGATCTTCAGTTATGGCGGCGGCGTAGCGTTCCATGCCTGCGGTCGTAATCTGTACTATCAGAACATTGTCAAATCGGTCAACCACCAGGCCGGGTAGCAAATCTCCTTCAGCATGAACCAGTCGATACCAAGGCTCTTTGTAGATTTGCTGCCGTAGCTTAAAGGCATTTTCCAGACGTAATCGCAGCAACTCACGTGTTTCAAGTTCAGCTACAGGACTATTCTGACCCGCCAATAACCTCACACTAATCAACGTTGCCGGGTTTATGTAACCCACGCCCAGCGTTTTACCATTGCGGGATTCAACAGAAACGATCTGACCCGCCTCAAAATTTCGCAAGGGAGTCGCCTCAACATCTATTTCATTACTGAACACCCATAGGTGCCCATGTAATAAACGACGTTCGGCTCCTTTCTTGAGTTTTACAACCGGGTGACTGGTGTTATCGATCATGAGCTTCATGGCAGGGAGTTCCGATGCGACAGCATACAAGAACACAGGGCAGACCGGTGATCTATGATCTGAAATGTTTTGTCGTTAAACGACCGATGACATGTACAACGGGCAGTTACTACCCGCTCGAACTACATACCACACGGGGTAGATCTTGCCCGGCTGGTTACCTGATAGAACTCGGTACGGATTGCGCTTATTGTACTGGCCGCACTGATTGCGCTAATTGAGGACTCTGGCGACTCGCAGGGCGAAGTTGCGCAGGCATTACTAGCCGATGTTCTCTACCGGCTGGCTATCCACCCTGCCAGGTACCATACACAGCAATTTTTACTGTGCATGTTTCCCATAAACGATTCGCTTGTACGCCAAATTGAAGAGCGGCAGTGATCAGCTTTCTTTTTTCTGGGCTAGTGCGTCAAGCAGTAAATCTTCCAATTCACCGCGAACCGAAATTATCTGGCCCAATTTTCCAAGATCACCTGCCAGCATTTCAACTTCATCATCAGTGCCCTCAAAGGCATCGTACTTGTCATTGAAATCGATAAGGTAATCTGTGGTTTCTGCGATAGCCGGGTACACATCGTCAGCCACGTCTTTGACAGCCTGGCGACGTTCCTTACCCTCAATAATGCGTTGGTAGATTTCGAAATGCCCCATCGCTGTGTAATCAACCATGATCTGGCAAAACGACCTAAGCTCAGCCGGTTGAACCTTGTGTGCTTCAGCGTCACGTAAGTCGAAGGAAGATACGCCCGCCAGCTCACAATAGCTGACAACCACTTCCTGACGCAGCTTTATCAGCGACTTGATGGTGTGGTGCAACCGCTGGCGTCGATCAACGCCACCTTCTGGAATCGCGCCTTGTGGATCCTTGTCCATTGATGCAACCTTTAGTGATTGTGCCATTTTTAAGCCTTTCGGATTTGTTGTTTATCTACACTCTGCTCACAAAGAAGCAGATGTTGGTTCGATCTCGCCAGCAGTTGTCAGTTGCGCAAAGCTGCCTGTCTATCGCTACAGTTTGCTGAAATTTTTCGCTGCCCTAACCGTTGTTAATAAGGAACAAAAAGACAACGTGGCATAATTTTTTCAGCGTATGTTGCGTTTTAATGCAAGATAGTTGCCAGTTCCGCCTACAATCTAACCACATTTAATTGATGATGCCTAGACGGTTAGTTGTAAAAAAGCTGCAAATTTAATGTTGCGAAAACCGTTATTTATACTAGTGACTTAAAGCAGATTGTGAGAATACACACTAATTTGCTGTGATTACGAGCCAAGCTCAAAGGCGCATTTCTTTACTCGTGGGGAAAAAGCGGTTCTTCATCTTCAGCAGATTCCAGATCAATAACGTACTCTTCATAGTCAATCTGCTTGATCCCCTCTTCGGGAATTGCCCAGAGTTTTACAGAAACAGCAGCATCGTGAACGCTATCCGGATCCCCTGTAATCAAGGGGTGCCAGGCGGGCAAAGGCAGACCAGTTGCCAGGCGCTTGTAGGCACAGCTGCCAGGCAACCAGGCAAGCTTTTCAGCGGTGATGGGACGAACCATGGTGCAATCAGGGACTTCCGTTTGCCTGTTTTTGTAGTTAGTGCAGCGACAGCTGCCACAATCAAGCAGCCGGCAGGCAATGCTTGTGAAATAGATTTCACCGGTATCACTGTCTTCCAGCTTTTGCAGGCAACATCGTGCACACCCGTCGCAGAGTGACTCCCATTCGGCATCACTCATTTCATCCAACGTTTTGCTTTCCCAAAAGGGAACTTCAGCCATGATAGGAAACTACGCGCTCGACCTCTTCAGTTGAGCCCATGATAACCGGAACGCGCTGGTGCAGTTCAGCAGGCATGATATCCATGATGCGTTCGGTTCCTGTCGAGGCCAAACCACCTGCCTGCTCCATTATGAAAGCCATCGGGCTCGCCTCATACAACAACCGCAGTTTGCCGGATTTACCTGAAGCCGCCAGCTTTTCATCAGAAGGGTACATAAAAATGCCACCTCGACTGAGAATACGGTGAACATCTCCAACCATCGCACCGGCCCAACGCATATTAAAGTCGGCTTTACGCGGCCCGGTACTACCTGCAAGCAATTCGTCGACATATCGTTTTACAGGTGAAAACCAGTGACGCTGATAGGCTGCATTGATGGAAAATTCATTGGTGGTTTTCGGTATTGTGATCGCCGGATGCGTCAGTACAAACTCACCAACAGAATTATCCAGTGTAAATCCATCAACTCCCTGGCCTGTGGTCAGTACCAGCATAGTCGCTGAACTGTATAGACAGTATCCGGCACAGACCTGACGCGTACCGGGTTGCAGGAATGAACTGTCAGCAGGATTGGGATCTGCTGTTTCCATTACGGAAAATATCGTCCCCACTGCACCATTGACATCGATATTGCTCGACCCGTCGAGCGGATCAAACGTAATCAGGTACTTGCCTCTAGCAAAATTTTCGGGAATCGGATACATCGAATCCATTTCTTCTGAAGCCATGCCGGCGAGATGTCCACCCCACTGCAAACAGTCGATAAAAACATCATTAGATATGATATCCAGCTTCTTCTGGTCTTCACCCTGGATGTTTTCCGAGCCTGCCGCCCCCAAGACTCCCGCCATTGCTCCTCGATTGACAAGATTGGAAATCTTTTTACAGGCCGTTGCGACATCATTCAGCAGGGAGCCAAGTTCTGCACTGGCGTTGGCGTGCTCGCTTTCAATAATATGTCGGGTAAGTGTTACCTGTTGGTTCATAATGGAGTTTCCGTCAGGACGCATGGTTATGCGTTGTTTTGGGCGATGTTATTAGTGGTTTCATCAAATCACCCTTGAACTCAAAGTGATGTAAGGCACTGCAGAACGATCAGGTACGGGAATCGGATGGTCCTTCACAATCAACGATGCGTGGTCCGGATCAATGAAAATAAAACCACAAAAAGTGTGCCATAGTAACACCCTGTTCAGAACTTACAGCTTAGTGCGAACTACCGAGCCATGACAACAGAATCTCTACTACGACTCGCCGTATGGTCAGGGCCACGCAATATCTCCACCGCCATGATGCGTTCCTGGGAGAACCGCAGGGATACTTGCGTGGTTGATGAACCTTTGTATGCCCACTATCTTAAATCAACCGGACTCGACCACCCCATGGCCGAAGACGTGATAGCTTCACAATCGATCGATTGGCAGCAAGTGACTCGTGAGCTGATCGAAGCACCAAAAACCGGTTACAGGATTTTTTACCAAAAACACATTAGTACCCACCTGCTTGACCACATGGATCTGCGTTGGTGCGAATCCCTGTGCAACTGCATATTGATTCGCGATCCGGACAAAATGGTAGCGTCCTATGCTAAAAAACGTAACGATCCGGATGCTCGTGATTTCGGCTATGAACAACTATTGCAAATTTATGAACATTTGCATAAACACGCCGAGGCACCCATCGTTATCGACACTGACCGTTTTCTACAACAGCCACAGGCTCAGCTTGAACAATGGTGCACAAGGCTTGCTATACCGTTTGACAAGAGTATGTTGAACTGGCCAGCGGGCAGGCGCGACAGCGACGGTGTGTGGGCCACACACTGGTACGACGCGGTAGAAAAATCAACCGGCTTTGCGCCTTACATGCCTGCCACACCCAGGCTCGAAGCCAATCATCAAGCTGTTGCCGATCAGTGCAGAAAAGCGTACGAGACTATGCTGGTATCAGCCCTGATATAAAGCCTTGATATACGGCTTTATATAAAGCCCTAATATAACTGTGGAGGCATAGATACCCACCTGGCTTTGCTGTTTAGAAGTATAGTTTGATGCCAACATTGACCGCAGAAATACTCTCGAACAATCCATCGCTGTTGATGTAGTTAACGAAGTCAGCAGTCAGGTCTGCATTTCGGGTCAGCTGTGTTTCCATGCCAAATCCCCAGGAGAATCCACCTCGCTCTTCAGTGAATTCGCTGTTACCAATTTCCTGCGATAAGGAAAATGCCGACCAACCCGCAAGCCCATACACAGCACTCGCCGTTCCCACCGGAATGTAACCTTTTAGGAAACCACTGAGATAGGTGGCCCTCAGTGAATCAAAACGTTCAGAGTCATCGCTGAAACTAAAACCCAACTGCCCTTCAATATCAATCAGAGGACTGATCTGCGAACCCATCCTGAAGCGCATACCGCCAGGTGAAAACTCGTCATCGGATTCAGTGCGCAAATTCAGTTTTGAACCGTCAATACTGAAGTAAGTTTCAGCCACTGCCTGCTGGCTTGCAATCCCGCACAACATCAACACGCCCGCGCATAACTGAAACAAAGACGAGAGTTTTCTGTTTATCGTACGCTTTTCACTGTTGTCAGGTTTGCCAGGCTTGCAACAGGGGAAAAGGCTAATTTTATTTTTAATGCTAAACATCGTATTCAGGCCTCTTGGCAGATTGTCATTACTGTAAACCAATCGTCAGGTAGCACAGTAGCAACATCATCCTGAACTGTATCTGAACAGAATCAGCCCCCGTTTTCACCTCTTGCTGAATGAGTCCGGTTTAGAGCACGGGGCCCGGTTGTTTGCGGCGAAAGTAGCGGTAAAATTCGCCCCGCTTCAACTTGTTTCCATATAGTCAGACAACGGTGGGCATGAACAAACCAGATTTTTGTCGCCATACACATTGTCAATTCTGCCAACCGGTGGCCAGTACTTGGCATTGGCACTGACACCCTGAGGATAAGCGGCCTCTTCTCGTGTATAGGTATGCTCCCACTTCTCCCGCAATAAAGAACTGGCGGTATGCGGCGCATTGACCAGTGGATTATCAGCAAGGGTCCAGCTGCCATCTGCCACTTTTGAAATCTCCGCATGTATCTGCAGCATGGCATCGCAGAAACGATCAATCTCCGCCAGCGACTCACTCTCAGTCGGCTCAATCATTAACGTACCAGCCACTGGAAATGACATGGTCGGAGCGTGGAATCCAAAGTCCATCAATCGCTTGGCAATGTCATCAACACTAATACCTGTCAGGTCTTTCAATACACGTGTGTCGAGAATACATTCATGAGCAACAAAACCATGCTCGCCGGTGTAGAGAATCGGATACGTGCTTGAAAGCCGCTTCGCCATATAATTTGCGTTGAGAATGGCAATCTCTGTCGCTTGTTGCAAACCCCGGCCTCCCATCATCCTGATGTACATCCAGGTGATCGGGAGTATCATCGCGCTACCCCAGGGGGCCGCACTAACAGGGCAGTCGTGATTATCAAGTTCAGCATGACCAGGAAGGTAGGGTGCGAGATGTTCGGCAACGGCGACCGGCCCGACACCGGGGCCACCACCACCGTGCGGGATACAGAATGTTTTGTGAAGGTTGAGGTGCGAAACATCACCCCCAAACCGACCTGGCTTGGCAACACCCACCATAGCATTCAGATTGGCACCGTCGATGTAAACCTGACCACCGGCGTCGTGAACTCGCTGACACACCTCACCTACCCTGGCTTCAAACACACCATGGGTCGATGGATAGGTAATCATGATGGCAGCAAGTGCTGAGCTGTTTGCATCGATCTTCGCTTGCAAGTCCTCGATATCAACATTACCACCTTCATCGCAGGCAACCACGACCACACGCATCCCGGCCATTTGTGCACTGGCGGGATTGGTGCCATGTGCGGATTCGGGAATCAGGCAGACATCGCGGTGCGCCTCACCATTAGCAGCATGGTAACGGCTGATGGCAAGCAATCCAGCGTATTCGCCCTGACTTCCGGCATTCGGCTGCAAAGATACTGCGGCATAACCGGTGCAGGCACACAACATTGATTCCACCTCGGATATCATTTGCCGGTAGCCCGGTGTCTGGGTTTGTGGAGCGAACGGGTGAATGTTTGCAAACGCAGGCCAGGAAACCGGCATCATTTCCGCAGCTGCATTGAGCTTCATGGTGCAGGAACCCAATGGAATCATTGCACGGTCCAGCGCTATATCGCGATCAGCGAGAAGCCTGAGATAGCGCATCATTTCCGTTTCGGAATGGTAGTCGTTGAAACAAGGCTGGCTGAGATAGTTATCCTGTCGAATGGTATCTGCCGATAGCACTCCAAAGCTTTCAAGCACTGTGATAATCGATTCAGCTTCCGCACCCACAGCGCAAGCAAGCAGATTCTCACAGCCGTCACCCAGACCCAGCGTTTTCATCTGTGCAGACAAGTCAGGTGCGTCTGAACCGGTGGCCGCAGCGATAACAGCCACCAGTGTACGAATATCTTCAGTGCTGGTCGTTTCATCACAAGCTATGCTCACAGATTGATCTGCCGACTGACGCAGGTTAATCCCCCGCTGTTGGGCGGCATCAATGATCGCTGCCGCATTCACTCCTTGCAGACAGACGGTATCAAAAAAACTATCGGCACTGCATTGCAACCCCATAGAGGCCAACGAAGTGCGTAACAACACTGCCATTGCATGTGTACGCAACGCAATTTGACGTAAACCCTGCGGACCGTGATAACAGGCGTAAAGTGTCGCCATTATGGCAAGCAGCGCTTGAGCGGTGCAGATATTGGATGTCGCCTTTTCACGCCGGATATGCTGCTCGCGTGTCTGCAGTGCCAGCCGGTAGGCCGGATTACCATGACTGTCCAGTGACTGACCCACCAGCCTGCCCGGCAAGCTACGTTTGAGTTTGTCAGTGGTGGCCATAAATGCTGCATGCGGCCCACCAAAACCCATAGGCACACCAAAACGTTGTGCACTGCCAACGACAATATCGGCACCGAATTCCGCGGGGCTTTGCAATACCGTTAATGCCAATAAGTCAGTCGCTACAATTACCTGTGCACCACTGGCATGAGCCAGCGTTGCCAATCCCGCAGCATCAGGAATTTCACCCTGTGTGCCCGGGTATTGAAACAGAAGCGAGAAACAATCGTCCGGCAATGCGGCACCGCTACTTAGCAAGGCATCACAATCGAACGTTTCAATATCAATTCCCAGAGGTGTGGCCCGTGTTCGGATGACATCAATAGTCTGTGGATGGCAATTTGCGGCAACCAGGAAACGGTTTTTCTTGCCACGCAAAGCTCGATGCGCCATTGCCATCGCTTCCGCCGCAGCGGTGGCCTCGTCAAGCAAAGAAGCGTTGGCGATTGCCATGCCTGTAAGTTCGGTGATCATTGTCTGGAAATTAAACAGAACTTCCAGGCGACCCTGGGCAATTTCCGGTTGGTAGGGCGTATAGGCGGTATACCAACCGGGGTTCTCAAACACGTTGCGTTGCAGCACGGGTGGTGTGTAGCAACCGTAATAACCCTGCCCCAGCATGGATTTATTGATGACATTGCCTGCCGCCATTGCGGAGAGTTCCTGCAAAGCAATATTTTCACTGACAGCATCCGCAACATCAGGAGCAGCAAGATCACGAATTGACTCAGGCACCACCTTTTCAATCAGGCTCTGCAAAGAAGGCTCGCTCAGCGCATCCAGCATTCTGCGAACATCCGCCCCATTGACTCCGATATGGCGGCTGGCAAAACCGTTGATCTGTAGATCACTTGCGTTATTCACATGGCGGGCATCTCCATTCGGGCTTTGCTTGCCTGATGATTGTTTGTTGCTGGTCGTAACCATAAATCTGCTCCGTTCTAACGACTGAATTCCGCTTGCTTACACCTTCGTTTGATCAAGCGCTGTCAATAACACTCTGGTAGCCATCTGCATCCATCAATGCTTCGACTTCCGTTCCATCAGTTGGTTGCATTTTGTAGAGCCAACCCTGTTCATACGGACTGCTGTTAACCAGTTCCGGCTGATCGCCAAGGTCTGCATTAACCTCAATGATGGTGCCGGCAATAGGCGCGTAAATATCGCTAGCTGCCTTCACCGATTCAACAACCGCAATGGCTTGTTGTGCTTCACACTGCAAATCAACTTCAGGGGTTTCGACAAATACAACGTCGCCAAGTTGTTCCTGGGCGAATTCAGTAATGCCAACGGTAACCGTGCCATCATCATTCATTCGAACCCATTCGTGACTTTCCAGGTAACGTAAATCTGACGGTAAACTCATTGCTCTCTCCGCTTAATGCTGTTGACTGTAATTTTTGGTTTTACTAAGCCCGCGTTGAAGATTGTTCTTGAACGCGGATGCCTACTTTTAATACAAAGATGTCCATTTAATATAGAAGTTTCGGGCTGATACTCAGGTTTCCGTTTAATACAATGTTGCCGTCTAATACAAAGGTTGCCCTTTGGCGACAAACGGTGGTTTTACAAAACGTGCAGCTATCGGTTTGTCGCGAATGATAACCTCGCATTCCAAAGCCAGGATATCGGCAGGTGATTCAACACCAAGTGCTTGTATGGACACGCGTCCCAGCGCGATTGATTTTTGTAAGGTCGGGCTGAACGTACCGGACGTTATTTCACCAACAACATGACCCGCCACCTGGATCGGTTGATGGCCACGCAGCACCCCCCTGCCCTCAAGCAACAAACCGACTAGTTGACGATCGGAATTACCATCTGCATTCCTGGATGCCTGCAAAGATTTGCGGCCAATAAAATCACGCTCTTCCGGCTGCCACGAAACAGTCCAGCTGATACCACTTTCAAGTGGGTTGACGGTTTCATCCATATCGCTGCCATAGAGATTCATCGCAGCTTCAAGGCGCAGGGTATCGCGCGCACCCAGACCAGCCGGTACAACCCCTGCTGACAGCAATGCTTTCCAGAATGCAGGCGCTTGTTTTTCGGGCAGTGCTATTTCAAGCCCGTCTTCACCCGTGTAACCGGTACGTGCGACAAACCATTCATCGCCATCCGGCATACTGAGCGAGACAGAGGAAAAGCGTTTCATTTTTTGGATGGCTGCGATCTGTTCCGCCACTGACGCATCACAAACTGTTGAGGTCGCCTCAACAGCCCGCTTTATAGCCTGAGGTCCTTGTACAGCCAACAGAGCCAGATCATCACGCACAACCAATTCAGTAGACAGTTTACTGGCGGCCAATTGTTTTTTAATCCAATCGATATCTTTGTCACGGGTGCCTGCATTTACGATCAGGCGGTAGGAATCAGCACCATAACGATACGCGATGAGATCATCGATAATACCGCCGTCATCTTGCAGCATACAGCTATAGATGGCATCACCTGGGGATTTGGCTTTGGCAACATCATTAGCCAGCAACTTTTGCAGAAAAGCTTTTACCTCACCCTCACCGGAGTCAGGCAAATCAACCACCGTCATATGCGAAACATCAAAAATCACGGCTTGCTCGCGGCAAGCATTGTGTTCACTAATCTGGGAGCCATAGTTAACCGGCATTTGCCAACCGGCAAAATCTACAAGCTTGGCACCGGCATCTACATGGCACTGGTAGAGGGGTGTGGTTTTCATAGCCCACTCCGACCCTGACACCTCTGCTGAGTGCCGTTGCAGCTGTAACCTTCAGCCGATTTTGCACACAGCGATTCAGCAGATAAATACCAGCTGGTATGAAACGCAGGGTGGAGTACACGAGGCGTGAAACTACGGATTTTTAAAGTATTCTTTGGCAAGCTCAACTTCCTGCTCCTCGTGCCATAGCACGATGGAATTAGCGACAAAAGACAACCCCGACCACCGATGAACAGCATCGACAGTATTCGTGGTTACCCCTCTGTCCAGGAACCTGAGAGATTCAATGAGCTGGCAGGTTAGCCAACGTCATCTTTCCCCTTGGGCGGGCGGTTTGTAATCGCCACTCTCCAGAGTCGGCAGGTATGGTGGTCCTTTTGCCTGAGCGTTTTCGGGTCGTTGCGCCTTCGGCGCCGGTTTTCACCGGTCTCTCCCACCATGCTTTATACCGAACAGCAAGTGTATCATCAAACGCTTAAAAGCAAAGCCGGTTTTGTGGACCAGTAGAGAAGTTGCAAGATATATCCGTGTACTAAAAAGACGAATCGCCGAGCCTGTCGGTTGATTCAACGAAAACAAGCTCGCCAGCACCCTGCTCAGAACACCCAGCGTTGACAGGCACTCCAACCAGGCTGACAGTCTCACTAAGACCTGTTTGTTTTTACACGCATGGCCGCGCACAATAGAAGAAACAACAATGAGACGATCCAGACCGGCCAGTTTTTCACTAATGCGTAAGGAGTTGAACCGGTTCTGGGTGTCACTTCAACATCGATATAGCCAGCTTCAGAATGAGCGATACTTTGTTGCACCTCACCCCGGTAGCTGATTGATGATGTAATGCCGGTGTTGGTAACCCGCACCAGAGGGCGTTCAAATTCTATAGCCCGCATACTGGCTATTTGCTGATGCTGTTGCGGTGCCATCAAGGTACCAAACCAGGCATCATTACTGATATTCACAAGGACGGTAGCACCCGGAAACGATGCTGCCATTTCCTCACCAAAGACATCTTCATAACAAATTGAAAGCCCCAGTTTCTCGCCTTTTACGTCCAGCAAATTGGCAGGGCCAGTGCCGCGTGAAAGATCAGACATCGGGATTATGATAATTTTGGACACGAAATCCAGAATGAAACGAAATGGCATATATTCGCCAAACGGTACAAGATGGCGTTTGGTGTAGAGAGCACGGTCCCCACCGAGCTGTCTAAACGCATTGTAAATATCATCGCCATCACGATGAAAACCACCACTCAGCACTTCAGTATTCTTTGCAGACATTCTCTCTACAAACGGTAATAGGGCTTCGTCAACACGCGAAAAAACGGTCGGTATGGCAGTCTCTGGCCAGACAACGATATCAACCGGAGTCGGGTCACTCTCGGTCAGCTTTACGTAGGTTTCCAGCGAACTAACCAGACGTTCCTGGCTGAACTTCAATTCCTGCGGTATGTTCCCTTGCACGAGACGAAATTTCAGTGTGTCAGCTTTTGCTTTTGAGTGTTCAATGCCCAGTAAAAATGCACCAGCCAACGGCACAGCAATAAGACCAAGCAAGGCAACATATCGGGACACAGTGCGGCGTTTTTGCACCAAGCCGGTAACCAGAAAAGCAAGCAACGCCGAGAACAGGACAATAGCCCACGACACCCCATAAACACCGACATAAGCTGCATAGCCACGGAAAACAGAATCTGTTTGACTGTAACCACTTACCAACCAGGGAAAGCCGCCAAAAATCCAACCCCGAAGTAACTCAAAGATTGCCCAGCAGGAGGCAAATAGCAGACAGTTGAGTATGACAGCTGATATTTTCAGCCTTGCATATAAGTAACATGCCATGGCAGGAAACAACGAGAGAATAAACACCATCAGCAGTGTCATAAAAGCAGCAACTGCCGGAATTGCTGCGCCAAAGTCATGAAGACTGTTGTAGATCCAGGAAACACCGAAAGCGAAATAGGGAAAGCCAAAGGCCCAGCCGAGCCGGAACGCATCACGCGGCGACGCTCGCTGTATGTGGTAGTACAAAACCGCAAAAGCCAGCAGCATCAAGGGCCACAAGGCAAAAGGCTCAAACGCCAAAGGCACGGCCAACCCGGCCAGGAATGTGATTATCCAGCGCATAGAAATTCAGAATCAGACTTTGGCAAATTTGGCAAAAGCGCTATCGACACAGGTGTGGCTTGAGAGCGGTAAAAAAAGATCGTCAGGATTCAACCGGCGAAACCTGCATGAGATGAATGCGACGTGAATCGGCTGCCAGAATCTTGAACAGAAAACCATTTATCTCGATACTTTCACCGGGCTTCGGCATATGCCCCAGATCTTTCATAACGACACCACCAATGGTGTCGAATTCATCATCCGGGAACTTCGCATTTAAGGCTTTATTGAATTCTTCAATGGGTGTCAGGGCGCGTACCGAATAATTACCCTTGCCGTGGTCACGGATAAATTGATCTTCATCGGCATCATGTTCATCGTCTATCTTGCCGACTATTTGCTCTAGCACATCTTCAATAGTTACCAGGCCCGCAACACCACCATACTCATCAAAGACAATGGCCATATGGTTACGATTGCTGCGAAATTCCTTCAGCAACACGTTCAGGCGTTTGCTCTCTGGCTGGGATACGTGAGGGCGGATGATCTTTTCAATATCGAATGACTGGCGCACTTGCTCCCCGCTGAAACGCAGTACATCTTTGGCCAACAGAATACCGACAACATCATCCTTGTCCTCACCGATTACAGGAAAACGCGAATGTCCCGATTCAATGATTACCGGTAGCAATTCACTGAGTTCAGCGTCTTTTTCAACGACCACCATCTGTGCACGAGGAATCATGATGTCACGAACCTGCATGTCGACCACATTGAAGACACCCTCGATCATTTGCAGGGTTTCCTGGTTCAGAATGCCTCGATCTTTCGCATCTCTGACATCTTCAAGAAGTTCACCCTGATCACGCGGCTCACCACCGATTATATGGACAATCCGATCTACAAGAGACCGGTGACTACTCTCCCCTTCTTCGTTCATGAATTTTTCTTAGCTACCTCATGCTGTATAGCGATATAAGGATTGACAAATCCGAGCCGGTCCAGAATAAAAATCTCGGCCGCTTCCATAACTCCTGCTTCCTGCTCCGATACATGATCATAACCCAATAAATGCAGCAAACCATGCACGACCATGTGAGCCAGATGCGCCACGACAGGTTTGCCTTGCTGCCGCGCTTCGTCCGATACAACATCAACACAAATTGCTATATCACCCAGAGGCATAGCAATTGACCGGGGCTGCCCGTTACATTCCGGATTTTCAAAATCGGTTATAAAGTTCGTAAAGCCGATGTTATCCGGGTCTGTATCGATGGAGCCCACGGCTATATCCAGCGCTGGAAAGGACAGAACATTGGTTGGCCCATCCTTGCTGCGATAATCCCGGTTCAACGCAGACATCTCAGTGCTGGAAAGCAACCTTATTGCGACCTCATGACATCCCGCATTGGCAACGATTGCCTGGGTGAACTCTGGCATACCCGCAGTAGTGTTGTTTAACTCCTTGATGGTATCAGCGGTCATGCTCGCACAGCTCTCTACAAAAGAGGCAAGCTTGTCACCTGTTTTATCGGCACGGGAATCATCAACGCACCCATCAAGGCCCCAGTAAACGCGGTAGGCGGACAAATCACCAGCATCCTCTGCTATTTCAGCAACTGCCAGCAATTTAAAAACAGCCACGCACTGATTGGCTGCCGGACCATCAGGTATCACTGACACTTCACTGAGAACCGGATTGCGACCCGTCATCTGCTGACTCGTTCTTGCGATCAGCCGTTTCATAAGCGGCAACTATCCGCTGCACAAGCGGATGCCGCACAACATCTACCGGTTTGAAATGACAGAAACCAATACCATCAACATCTGTGAGTACGCGCTGCACATGTTTGAGACCCGACAGTGTGCTCTTGGGTAAATCGATCTGTGTCGCATCACCAGTCACAATCGCCTTCGAACCAAATCCTATGCGAGTCAGGAACATTTTCATCTGCTCAACAGTTGTATTCTGTGCTTCATCCATAATCACGCAAGAGTGGTTCAGGGTACGCCCGCGCATATAGGCAAGTGGTGCTATTTCGATAACATTTTTCTCGACCAGTTTACCTACACGTTCAACGCCCATAAATTCATACAATGCATCGTAGATCGGTCGCAGGTAGGGATCGACCTTTTGCATCATGTCGCCTGGCAGGAAACCCAGTCGCTCGCCAGCCTCCACAGCAGGGCGCACCAGCACAAGACGCTGCACCTGATCCGCCTCCAGCAGTTCGACAGCTGCAGCAACTGCAAGAAATGTCTTGCCGGTGCCAGCCGGACCGATACCAAAAGTCAGGTCATGTTCCCTGATGCTGTTGACGTACTCGACCTGACGATCACCACGGCATGTCACCATACTGCGGCGTGTTCCTACGCGTGTCCCTTTGGCCGCACCTTTGGCCGAACCAGTGTCGGATTGTTTGTTCAGGCTCTGCAAACCGGCGTCCTGCAAATACAAGTGGACCCGTTCGGGTGAGAGAGATTCTTCATTGGTTGCCTCGTAGAGATGGGTAAGCAGCTTGCGCGCACTGTGCACATTTTCAGTGCTGCCGCTGAGCCTGAAGTGCTCTCCACGGTTGCACACTTCGACGCTCAAACGGGCTTCAATCTGCTTCAGGTGTTCGTCAAACTTGCCACAGAGATTGGCAAGTCGCTCATTGTCCACGGGCTCTAGCCGGAATTCGACATCAGACATGCTTTGATGCCACTCTTCTGCTTGGAATCATAGAGTCCAGCGAGCTCGGAAAATACGATTGGTACAAATCATCAATTGGCAATATTTTTCATTACTCGGCTACTGGTTTTGTCTGCACTAAACGCGCCGTATCGGTCGTCATGTTCACTATCTGCTGCGGCAACAGCTGCCCGCGTAATGAATTGGGCTTGGCTTCGGTAATCAGCAAGTCCAGGAATTCTCCAACAAGAGACTCAGCTTCTATCGCATTGTCGACGATACTGGCCGAACCGTCACCAGCGTTCGCACCACCATCGCTTGACTCCTGCGATAATGCGAAATTTACTACACGATTGTTCTCGGTGCGGCCACAGAGTTCTGCAAGATTTTTCCTTGATGGCCCTTCCACCAGCACTTTCTCTACATTACCAACCATCTGTTGACTAATCGCTGCTGCCTGCTTGTTAACCAATGACTGCAACTGCTGCAGTCGGTACTTTTTTTCTTCCATCGGCACGGGGTCGTCCAGACTCGCCGCCGGGGTTCCAGGCCTTGCACTGAAGATAAAGCTAAATGACTGGTCGAAACCCAGCTCTTCAATCAAGTCCAGAGTCTTTTGAAAATCATCAGCCGTTTCACCCGGAAATCCGACTATGAAATCCGAGGACAAACACAAGTCAGGCCGTACCGCTTTCAATTTGCGAATCTTTGATTTGTATTCCAATGCAGTGTGACCACGCTTCATGGCAGCAAGGATACGATCAGAACCGCTTTGCACTGGCAGATGCAGGAAATTCACCAGCTCGGGCACCTCGGCAAATGCTTCAATCAGGGATTCACTAAACTCCACCGGGTGTGACGTTGTGAAACGAATTCGCTCAACCCCATCTACGGCAGCAACATAATTAACAAGCAAGGCAAGATCAGCAACACCACCACCGTGCATGGGCCCCCGATAGGCATTGACGTTCTGCCCGAGAAGATGGATTTCACGTACACCCTGCTCAGCCAGCTGTACAACTTCGGCAATCACATCATCCAGCGGACGGCTGATTTCCTCACCCCGGGTATAAGGTACAACGCAGAAACTACAGTACTTGCTGCAGCCTTCAATAATGGAGACAAAAGCCGTCGGGCCATCAGCTTTTGGCTCAGGAAGGCGATCAAATTTTTCGATTTCAGGAAAGCTTATGTCGACCTGCGGCGTACCCTGATCATGGCGAGCCTTGAGCATGGCAGGCAATCGATGCAGGGTCTGCGGCCCGAAAACCAGATCAACATACGGCGCACGTTTATGTATCGCGTCACCCTCCTGACTGGCGACACAACCAGCGACCCCTATAACCACGTCCTTCCGGAGGTCCTTTAAAGGCTTCCAGCGCCCCAGTTCTGAAAACACTTTTTCCTGCGCTTTCTCCCTGATTGAGCAGGTGTTAAGAAGCAGAATATCAGCATCAGCCGGATTGTCGGTTAAATCGGTAGGTTGATCTTCGCTGAGCACATCCAGCATTTTCGCCGAATCATACTCATTCATCTGACATCCGTGTGTCTTGATGTATACCTTACGTGTCATAGGGGCGTGTAAAAAACTCTCTGATGAATCTTTGGTTCTACTTACTGCGGCTTGCGCTTTTACAGCATGGTGCAAGGGGCTGACTTACCTTCAGGACACCGCCGTACAGCGCGAGAATACACCGTATCAACAGTACTGTCATTTCGGGCGACGTATGGTCACTCACCCCCGGCCGGCAAACCCTGCCCTGTCGCTCACTTTTTTTACACCCTAAGGCCACTTACCTGCAGGTTCTATCAAAGTACACCAGCTGCAGACCCACGAGCCGGCTCAAAGGAACCCGTTCACATACAGATTCCATTACACGGTCAGCTTTTTGCAAAGAATTGGTTGATATACGGCTACATCCAGACACCCAACCTAGTCTTTTAAATATTTAAATTAGCCCCACAACCTCCCATTTACCCAACTCTATTGCTCAAATATTTACATCTATGCGATTTGTAACGAAATAGAAAAATCATATCTAATTGATTTATAAGATATATTTTTGATCTCAATACTATCTGGCATTATTCCTGTTTAATATTTAAGTCACATATCCGATACTTCCATTAATCGCTAGATTTTAAGCTTGTAGCCATATTTTCGTTACGTTCAGATGAACAAAACAGCCCCAGAAACTGACAAAAGCAGCTCGCTCAATGCGCGACGACGGCGTGCGGTAGAGATGCGT
>CALLOA010000027.1 GCA_938005265.1 uncultured Granulosicoccaceae bacterium | reverse complement strand
GAGCCAGAACCTGAGCCAGAGCCAGAGCCTGCTCCCGTGCCTACACTTTCTGAACGTCTTGCAGAGATAGATACTCGCGGCATTTTGTTCGACAGCGGCAGGGATACACTGAAACCAGAAAGCATCACGATTCTCGATCAGGTAGCTGAGGTACTGCAGGACTATCCGGAGACAGTGGTTACTATTGCTGGCTACACTGATTCAAGTGGTGATGGCGCACAGAATTTGTTATTGAGCCAGAACCGGGCTGATGCTGTTCGTAGCTATCTGGAAGGCAAAGGTGTTTCGACTGACATTCTGCGTGCCTATGGGTATGGGGAGCTGGCGCCGATTGCAGATAATGCAACCGCGGAAGGCCGGGCACGTAATCGCCGTATTGAGTTTAATTTCTAAAAGCGTGGTCTACTGACTTGGAAAAACTGATGGAAAAGCTGTCTCCCCTGCTTGCCGAGTGGGGATCAATGAAATTTCTGATTTCGGAAATTCTCCTCTGCCTGCTTGCAGCCAGCCTGCTCGGCCTGATTATCGGCTGGCTCTGCAAAGCCGCATTTGCCCGCGATAAACTGATACATCGTGACAATGCCTGGCGGCGCAAATATAAGGAAAGGGAAGAAACCCTGCAAAATGAGCTGAATAGTACGCAACAGGATGCCAATGTTCTGAAAGGTCGTATTCAGTCGATCGAATCTGAGAATAATTCCCTGAACTCTTCGCTGGAAGCCAACAAGTCGGCAGTACACAAAGCACACATTGAAGTGCAACAACTCAGTAAACGCCAACGCGACACTCAGGAACGTCTGCAGAAAATAATAACGGAAAAGGACCGGGAAATTTCCCGTTTGCAACAGGAAAGTGCCAAAGGGAAAAACCGGCCCCCACGGGCACTGGGCTTTAGCTCACGCAAACCCGCCGCTGCGCCGCAAGCACCAACGCAAGTACCCCCACAGCCAGAAAGGCCAACCGCGCAACCACGACGAAGCCCGGTGGCAGAACCCCATATTGGTGGACGCCCGAACGCAACGACCCAGGACCCCGGGTTTAAACCGGGCACTCAGACTGGCGGGGATGACTTCGACAAAACCATGGTCATCAAAAACGAAGGTGACCACAGTGACATGAGTGGCACGCAACGCACGCCAGCATTTCCGGACGAGCAGCCTGGCCCCACCACAACAACAACAAACGAGCGGGTTGCCAATCACGACAATTTTGCCAGTGACAATCAAACCACGAGTCGCTCAAGTGAAAATGCCACTGAGCCAGCACATTCAGCTGCAGCAACAGGGCCCGTGTCAGCTAATCGTAAGAAGCGCTCACTTTGGGATCGAATAAAATCATCTGTGAGCAAAACACAGGATTAGACTACATCAGCTGTGGCCGGTATCCTTCGCGGCCACAGCTTTAACTTTCGTTTTACAGTCCCTGTCAGTTTCCCCGGTTTCATTCCCGCCTCTTTTTTGAAAAAACTTCTGGAACAGCATCCGTTGGCGCTTATCTAATGCTTTAAAAAAGCGAATGAGACTGTGTTCTCGGTTTGGCCAAACCGGCATCACAGTGGCAGGCGCAGGCAATTCAAAAATCGGCATTACTACACATCTTTTGCGAATACTATTCAGTAACGCAAAATATTGCCGTTACTCGTTTCTGACACTTTACAAGCCATAGCGTGTCCGAGATGACAATAACAATAAACAAAACTCTCGCAGTTCCGCTTTTCGCATCCCTTTGGATGTTGTCTTCCTGTGGAGGTGGCTCCTCGCCATCGGCAGAACCAACAGGAGCAGCCAGCACTGCAGCATCTGAAGGTTCGGGTAGTAGCGAGCCCGCCTTCGCGAATACCAATACCACTGATCTTGATCTGAACCCGATCATTGTGCCGGGACAGCTACCAGTGGTTAATGAAAACGGCTCAGCAGATAGCAACGATTCCGAACCGGAGATAGGTGCTGCGCAAGTTTTCACAGCCAATAGCCTGTTGGATGAAACAGCCGCGCACCGTTTTTTGCAACGCAGCACCTTCGGCCCAACGCTTGATGCTGTGGACAAGCTCACTCAACAAACTCCGGTTGAGTGGATAACCGAGCAGATGCAATTACCACCCACCTATATGGCTGAACGCCTGCAACAAGAAAATTTTCGCTGGGCGCAATATGTCAATGTCTGGTGGAAAACAGCGATTGAAGCTGACGACCAACTGCGCCAGCGCGTGGCTTTCGCACTGAGTGAAATCTTTGTTATTTCAGCCAAAGACGGATTGGGTGACGAACAGGACGCTGTTGCAAAGTACTACGACATACTGGTTGATCACGCCTTCGGAAATTTTCGCGATCTGATGGAAGCTGTCACGCTGAGCCCGATAATGGGTGAATACCTGAGCATGAAGGGCAATAGAAAACCGGACCCCGAGCTCAATGTTAGACCAGACGAAAACTATGCGCGTGAGTTGCTGCAGCTATTCACTATTGGCCTGGTCAAACTGAATACCGATGGCTCCGTGCAGCTCGATGAAAACGGACTGCCACTAGCAACCTACGACCAGAATGTCATTGAAGCTTTCGCGCATGTTTTTACCGGATGGCATTTCTCGGGTATTGCTGATTTTCGCTGGCCATTGACCAAAGACTATATAACACCCATGCAGCCCTATGAAGAATTCCATGATAAGGGCGCTAAAACTTTACTCGACGGATTTCAGATACCGGCTGGGCAGTCAGCACGCGAAGATCTGGAAATGGCACTCGACAATATTTTCAATCACCCGAATGTCGGCCCTTTTATATCCAGACAATTAATCCAGCGACTCGTCACCAGTAATCCATCACCGCAGTACATTCGCGACATTGTGGAAGTATTCAATGACAACGGCGTTGGTGTACGTGGATCGATAGGTAGCGTTGTATCAGCAATACTATTGCACGAAGAAGCCTTTCAGGGCTATGCACTGTATCCACGCACTTTTGGAAAACTGAAGGAACCGGTGATGCGCATAACCTCTATGTGGCGAGCCTTCAGGCCTGATTCAATTCATTTTGATTTCAATTATGCCTGGGCGGCAACAGAACTGGCACAAGCACCATTGAATGCAAACTCGGTGTTCAATTTTTTTACGCCATTCTTCAGTCAACCTGGCTTGATTCGCGACAATGGATTGGTATCACCCGAGTTCGAAATACATGATGAAAC
The DNA here is from genome assembly GCA_938005265.1 of uncultured Granulosicoccaceae bacterium. GTDB lineage: Bacteria > Pseudomonadota > Gammaproteobacteria > Granulosicoccales > Granulosicoccaceae > CALFCE01. Next base: position 77,458 of record CALLOA010000027.1, on the reverse strand, counting down.
TTCCATCATCAATATAACGAACAGACTTTTAGCCAACAGTATCTGGGCTCACAACTACAAGTATGAGTCCACAGAACGGCGTATCGTGATCAATATTGACCGGGAAGTAGAGCTTGCCGACGACCCGGAAGCGCTGCTGGACCATCTGGACAGGGTACTACTGGGTGGCACCATGTCAGACGAATTGCGTAACGAAGCACGAACACTGATGGACTCGCGAAACTTTGGCTGGGCGAGCTCTCAAAAAGTTGTAGAAGCAATTTTCCTGATCGCTTCTTCACCTGAATCTGCAGTGCAGTTATAAAAAAAATAATAATAAAAAGAGCAAACAATCATGCACGATCATCAACGCAGAAAATTTCTGTCTCTGGGTTTTAAAACCATGTGCGGTGCAGGTCTTGCGATGGGTGGAAGCCCATGGCACACACTGACCGGCTCTGCTTCTGCCAACACCGCAGATGGCGACTACAAGGCACTGGTCTGTATTTACCTTGAAGGAGGTATGGACGGCTTTAGTTTGCTGGTACCCGACTCAGATGCGGAATACAAAGAGTACTACGAATCGCGAGGCAATCTGTCGGTTGACCGGTCTCAATTGCTGCAGCTACCAAAACGCAATGCATCGACAGTTTCCTGTGGACTGAATCCGTTTTGTGCGCCGATTGAGCCTCTATACCACGAAGGCCGATTAGCTTTCGTTGCCAACGTCGGCACACTGATCGAGCCCACCACCAAGGAACTATACGAGGCCAAAGCGGTGCGCTTGCCGACGCAGCTATTTTCTCACTCTGATCAGGAAATCCAATGGCAACAGCTGCAGGGTCAAGCCAATGGTACTGAGGGCTGGGGTGCGCTTGCGGCACGTGAGCTGGCACGACAGCAGGAACGCGACTACCTGACAGCCATTACACTGGCCGGCGCTAACTACTGGCAAGCCAGCAGCGAGCAACGACCATTTAGCTTACGCTCCAGCGGCCTGGTTCAGTATGCCGGCATGGATGACGGTACAGAATGGCAACGCCCGCGAGTGGAAAGTTTCCGCCGTGTAAACGAACTGCCCTACCAGCATTTATTTATGGATTCCTACGCTGATCTGCAAAGACGAGCGGGAGACATCACCTCAGAGCTGGGCGCGGTACTGGCCAATCAGCCTGATCCAGCGACTCAGATACCTGCGGAAAACGATCTGGCAGCACAATTGAAAATGGTGGCTCGCATGATTGCCGTTCACCCGGTACTCGGCATGAAACGACAAATTTTCTATGTTCGCATGGATGGGTTTGATGTGCATGATCACCAGAATAAGGAACAACCTTATTTGTTCAGCCAATTGGCCGATGCAATGGCTTACTTCCAGGCCAGCATCGATGAAATGGGTATGAGCGATCAGGTCACGACTTTCACAGCCTCCGACTTTGGACGTAGCCTGACCAGCAATGGTGATGGCACTGATCATGGCTGGGGCAACCACCATATGGTGATGGGTGGCGCTGTGAACGGTGGAGATGTCTACGGCACCATTCCCCGAATGTCAGTCCAGGGCCCGGACGCCGTTCGTAACGGACGTGTGGTGCCCACCTTGTCAGCATCTCAGTATGCTGCCACTTTACTGAGATGGGCCGGGCTCAACGAAGGCACACTGGATAGCGTACTGCCTGATCTTGGAAATTTTGCAGAACGTGATCTCGGACTGTTTCGAAGCTGACCCCTAAACGCGAAACAAACATCCGGTTAGCACTTTGATTAACCAAAAACTCAATGAACACGCCCTGCCTCGCAGGGCGTTTTCATTTGCAGGGTTCAACTACCGGACAATCTGGCCGATTTTTTGCAGCCGCATACCAAAAAGCAAAGCACTTTCAAGGCATTGGCCCGTCCAGATTGGACGGATTGGCCGCCCCCAATTCATGCTCGCAACCATGCTAATCCATTGGCTAAAATAGCTCGGAATTAGTCCCTGCCAACCAATTCGTGCAATTGACACTGTAAACCAATAATGAGAATCTGCTTCGCATTATTGGGCCTTATGAATGCTAGCCAGGTATCTGTGCGGCTTATCCTGCTGCTTCTATCTGTATGTCCACCAGCATTCTCCAATGCATAGGTCATTGTGGTTACGAAGTGCCCTTTAATAGACGAACTACAATAGACGAACTACACGTTGTATATGCATTGCTGTAATCCAATGGAGGAAATTTCGAAATGTTCAAATTCGCCAAATCGCTGGCAACGGTAGCCGCAGGCTCGCTGTTGCTGGGTAGTGTTGCAGCCAACGCGGCTACCAACATCCAGATCCAGTCCGTACTGAGCAACAAGGCAGACGAAATTGTCATGCTGCGTGACTTCGCAGATACCGTAACGACTCTCACCGATGGTGAAGTCACTTTCGATATCCTGCCAAACAACTCGATTGTTCCCGGCGCTGAAATCATGAACGCCGTGGACAAAGGATTGCTTGATGCTGGATTTGCATGGACTCACTACTGGTCCGGTATGCACCCGGCTGCCATGCTGTTCGGCTCTCCTGTTGCAGGTGCTGGTGTGGGTATCGACAACATCGCCTTCATTTCATGGTTCCAGTTCGGTGGCGGTAAAGAACTGTATGATCAACTGTGGGACGAAATGAACCTCAACGTTAAAGGGCTGATGCTGCAACCGGTTGGCCCGGAAGCACTGGGTTGGTTCAAAGAGCCGATCAAGAGTATGGATGATTTCCGTAGGCTGCGTTTCCGCACACCTCCCGGCATTCCCGGTAAGACTTACAACGACATCGGTGTAGCTGCGGTTGCCATGGGTGGCGGTGACATTCTGCCAGCTCTGGAAAAAGGCACAATCGACGCTGCCGAATGGTGCTGCCCCAAGCCTGACAGCGTTTTCGGTTTCCAGAAAGTTCTGAAGCACTACTATCTGCAGGGTCTGCACCAGGTTGTGGTTAATGCTGACATGTACATCAATAAGGATGTATGGAACGAGCTCACTCCTCTGCAACAAAACGCAATGCAGGTTGCTGCCGATGCATCACTGATGAAGGCGATCAGCTACCGTATACACGAAAACGGCAAGGCTCTGAAAGACTTGACTGAAAACCACGGCGTCATCCTGCATGACACACCTGCTGACTACTTCACCGAGTACATGGCTGCGGCCAATGCAACTCTGGAAAAAAATGCTGCCGATAACGAATTCTTCGCTGAAGTGTGGAATTCAATGAAAGCATTTGCCGAAACCGCTATTCCATTCTGGGCGGGTGCGCAAACGTCCAACGCAGCACTGGGTAACGCTTACGCTAACTCCCTGAAGAAGTAATTACCGCTGGTTGAGTCTCTGAAACTTGGAGATGGATTGCGTGGCTTGGGCTTATACTGATTGATTGGGTAGCGGCTGTGATTATTTATGAAGATGTCGTACATCCAACAACAACTTACTTGTGACAAACGTAAACCAGGATTCTGGTTCAGCAATCAACTCTAAAATTTCTATTTACGAGAAAGCAGGTTTTACGCATGGCAACTGAATTCATAAAAAAGGCAACGCACACAGCCAAAACCGGTGAGGACAATACCCGGGAAATTGTTGATCGCATGCTGAAGGAAATTGAATCTGGCGGCGAAGACAAATGTGTGCAGTATGCGAAAGACCTTGATGGCTACACTGGCGAGATTGTGCTGGGCAAAGAATTCATTGAGCAGGCATCAGCATCGATACCACAATCAACCAAAGATGACATTCAATTTGCTTACGATCGCATACGCAAGTTTGCAAGCAAGCAACGCGAAGCCTTGACTGACTTTGAAGTAGAGCTATCTCCAGGGTTATGGGCGGGGCAAAAACAAATTCCGATGCAATCCGCCGGTTGTTACGTACCGGGGGGGCGTTACGCACACGTCGCGTCAGCCATCATGTCAGTGGCAACTGCAAAGACTGCAGGTGTGGAACATGTCATTGCAACCACACCACCCAATGGTGCAGCCGGTCCGAATCCAGCCATCGTTTACACGGCCAATCTCTGTGGAGCTGACTCAATCCTCGCGCTGGGTGGTGTTCAGGGAATAGCCGCTATGGCGTTTGGACTGTTCACGGGCAAACCGGCAGACATACTGGTCGGGCCTGGTAACCGCTTCGTTGCCGAAGCCAAGCGCATGTTATTCGGTCGCGTCGGTATTGACCTGTTTGCAGGCCCGACCGAAATCGGCATCATTGCGGATCAGACGGCTGATGCCGCCATTGTGGCCAGCGATCTGGTCAGCCAGGCAGAACATGGCCCCGACTCCCCTGCCTGGCTTTTCAGTACTGACCGGGAGCTGTGTGACAAGGTCATTGAGTTGGTGCCGCTGTTAATTGAGAACTTACCGGATACAGCAAAAGATGCAGCCACCAGCGCCTGGCGCGATTATGGTGAAGTCGTATTTTGTAGCGACCGCGAAAGTGCTGCTGTGATCAGTGATCAATATGCAGCAGAACACCTGGAAGTTCACTGCAGCGATCTTGACTGGTGGGTTGATCGACTTAACAACTATGGCTCCCTGTTTGTGGGCGAAGAAACTACCGTTACTTTCGGTGACAAGTGTTCCGGCACCAACCATATCCTGCCAACCAAAGGAGCAGGTCGCTATACTGGCGGATTGTCAGTATCGAAATTCATCAAGACAGTAACCACGCAACGCATGACACGCGAAGCCTGTCGTGAAGTAGCTAGTGCTGCTGCACGCATTTCGCGTCTGGAAGGTATGGAAGCTCATGCCCGTGCGGGCGATGACCGCCTGGCCAAATACTTCCCCGATGAAACTTTCAAGTTGCAACCAGAATAGAAACTTCAATTTTTAATAACACCCAAAAAATAATTTCCCGGCAGGAAAAAGGCGATGAAAGCACTAGTCTATACAGGCGATCTTGAAGTTACTTATCGTGACGAACCAGATACGATAGCCGCTGCTGGCAATATTCTTGTCAAGGTAGAGGCAAGCGGTATCTGCGGCTCTGATATGCATGCCTATCACGGACATGACGAACGCCGGGTACCCCCTTTGATACTCGGGCATGAAGCTGCTGGAATTGCACTAGGTGGTCGTTACGAAGGCCAAAAGGTTGCCGTCAATCCCATAACGACCTGTGGTGTATGCCGTGACTGTCTTTCCGCACGTACCAATCTTTGCAAACATCGTGAAATTATCGGCATGCGCTTGCCAGGCGCTTTTGCAGAATATGTAGACATGCCGGAAGCCAACCTGATCCCGGTACCGGATAAATTAACTCAACAACACGCAAGCTTGATGGAGCCAACGGCTGTCTCACTGCATAGTGTGATACTGGCAGAAAAAATCCTGCACAGACCCATCAGCGAGTGCCGTACTCTGGTTATAGGTGGTGGTGCTATCGGTTTACTGGCCGCACTTATCCTGAATCAAAAAGGTACGCGAGAAATCTTTTTATCGGAAACAGCCGATGCACGACGTGAGACAATCAAAAATACAGATTGCTGCGAAGTGCTTGACCCCCTAAGTCAGGCGCGGCCCGAAGAAAATTCATTTGATCTTGTTATTGATGCCGTTGGCAGTGGTGCCACCCGCGCAGATTCCTGCCGTTTCGCCAGACCCGGGGGCGTTATTTCACACATTGGCTTACAGGATAACGTTGACGGGCTGGACACACGCAAATTGACGTTGCAGGAAATAACGTTTATTGGCAATTACACTTATACTGTGGCTGATTTAAACGCATCGCTTGACCTTCTTGCCAGCGGCGGTCTGGGCTCACTGGATTGGCTTGAGATTCGCCCGATGTCTGAAGGCGCGTCAGCGTTTCGCGAAATTCACCAGGCGCAAACCCAGGCACCAAAAATAATTCTTCAACCCTAGTGCCGATTAAATGTTCAAACTGAAGTGTCGCAAAATATCACTTTCAGACACTTAGAAACATTTTACCTGCGGTCATCGACGCACATTTGACGCTTCATAATTTGTGCTGCAAATAGCTTGTTTAACACTGTAGAATGTCCTGCTCCAGCCCGTTCCATAGCAAGCATAGTGAGTTTTAAGAGGATGTTTGTTGCCAGACTATCTGAAAAAGACAACGGTACAACTCCAATACCAGTCAATCTCTTGTTTTTGCCCATTTTGCCATTTCTGCCTTTGCCGTTTCTGCCTTTGTCAATTCTGCTTTGGTTTTTTTCGACAACCGCACTAGCTACCGAGTACGAGTGCCGTTCAGGCAATGATATCCGGTATATTCGCGTGGATTACCCGGGTGTTAATCATCTTTGCGAAGTCAGCGTTACATCAGCTGGCAACCAACGCGAAGTCAAGTGGCATGCCGACTTCGAATCCACGTTTTGCAGTAACAAAATCATAGAACTGACAGGTAAATATCAAAACCAGTGGGGCTACACTTGCGAAGAATGGCCGGACCACGATGGCATTGATGAGCTCTCCAACAGACAACGAAAATATCTGGACGAGCTTGTACAAAACAACCGCAACACGCAATACAAAGACAGGCAATATACGCTACTTGGTACACGCGCATTACTGGCGTCGCTGGCAATAAACAGTACTTCTTCCAACACTTCGGGAAATGCCGGTAGCGACAACGGCCTGCTTGCTGTGCAATTATTTCTCGGCCGAATCAAATCAGTAAATGACCGTACAGAATCTGCCGTTGCAGGCAATGGCGGTAGCTCCGGATTCGAAGCCATTGAAGATGACATCAACCCGGTTGTGGCCAATCGCCTGATAATCGTTCGGGACGATGGCAGCAACTACCAGACGCTGTCAACGCTGGACGATTTAAGCTCTTTGATTGAAATCGACAGGGAGGGCTACCTCCTCGATTCGGTCATTATCGAAACATTGCACCCTAACGGTGATCTGGATGTATCAACACTGGTAGCGTCACCTGAGGATGACCCCGATTCCATACCCAGTTGTTATGGCTATCAGCGCTTAAAACGCACGGATAGTAGTCTTGAATCTGCGGGTAAACATCAAATCTTCTGCGATCTCTAAGGGTCGAGGTTCGATTTAACAAAGACCAGTAACAGCTGTCTTCTATCCAAGGCAGCCTGGATATCAGCCATTACTCCTGCCAGCACCCGTATTCACCAGACACTAAACGCACGTAACCCGATGCTGCGTGATCTATATCACAGTATCGGTGATTTATAATGCGATATCCCCTAACCACACCTGCAGTAAATATCCAAACCGCCGAAACAACTCTTGTAGCCTTGGTGCGCTCGTCCTCAACTATTTTTGACGATCGCCCAAGACTTTCCCGAATAATAAAAGATGTTTTGGTGAATAAATGATTATTAAAAAATTATTAGTGGTGGGCGTCGCAGCTTTGATTACTGTTGGTTGTGCGACTGACGACCCGAATAGACGTGCAAAGACCGGAGCCGCAATCGGTGCTGTGACGGGTGCTGTAATCGGTAACCAGTCTAAAAGTGAAAACGGACGGGTAATAGGCGCCGCTGTAGGTGCACTTACAGGTGCTGCTGTTGGCAGCTACATGGACAAGCAACACGCAAAACTGCAGCAGCAGCTTGCCGCAGAACAAAACAGCAATGAAATCGCACTGAGCCGGCCTGATGCCGAGACTATAAAACTCGATGTTGCGAGTGAAGTGTCTTTCGATGTTAACAGTGCCAGCATCAAGCCAAATTTCACTGGCAGCCTGAATAAAGTAGCCCGCATCATTTCTGAATACGATCAGACAGCTATTCACGTGATCGGACATACCGACAGCACAGGCTCTGGAAGCTACAATCAGCAGCTGTCTGAAAAGCGAGCTATTTCTGTTGCAAGATACTTGAGCAAGTCGGGCGTGCAACGCACACGCCTGCGTAGTGCCGGGCGCGGTGAGAACCAGCCAATTGCAGATAATGCAACGAGCACCGGGCGCAGCCAGAACCGTCGCGTAGAAATTTATCTGAAGCCAATTGTTCAAGGGCGCGAGCGCGAAGCATTCACTTCACCACGCTAGTTCCAGATTCTTGTATTAGAGTCTTAATAAAACAGTAGCCCTGACTTATCAGGGCTCGACTGCTACAGCCTGCGGCTCATCATGGAAAACATCTTTGATTGAGCAAAGGCTGTTCTACTTTTTCAGCCTGCCTTTTTCTCAGCTTGACCTTAGCTCATCATAGTTAATCATCACATGCTGTTTATAATTCGGCATGGTTGTAAGCTGATCGTAATAACGCCGCAATTCGGGTAACGGCGATCTCTTGATGTCAACATCATAGTAACGAAAAAGGATATGGCCAAACTGAATATCGGCAAGAGTGAAATCATCGTTTACCAGAAATTTACGTGTTGACAGTCTCTGATCTGCGATCGTCAGGAATTTTTCAAAATGTTTGACGGCAGCTGCCAGCTGCTGCTCATCGCGTTGTTCAGGCTGCGTCCTCACCAGCTTCCAGAAAATGGGGCCACTGAAATTCGTCTGTACACTGACTTTCCCCCATTCAGCCCAACGATCAACATCTGCCCGTTGAACCGGATCATCCGGCCAAAAAGGTGCTTTCCCGTATTTGTTGGCAAGGTAGCGTAGGATAGCTCCGGACTCCCAAAGTGGCGGGTTACTGCCATCAACTATCGTTGGCACAGTACCGTTGGGATTCATTGCAAGATAGTCCGGTGTATCAGTAACGCCATACATCAGCCCGGCATCTATTCGATCATGTGGCAACTTCAATTCGTTGATACACCACATCACGGATTGCACATTGGATGAAGAGGCTCGACCCCAGACTTTGATCATAATTCTACCTTCCGCAATTTGCTTACCACTACCAGTTTGCCATGACCTACAGTGGAAAGAAAAACAAAATCATTGGCACACTGACAATAGTAATCACCACCTCTAAAGGCAGTCCAACACGCCAGTAGTCACCAAATTTATAACCACCAGGCCCCATGACCAATGTATTGCACTGATGCCCTATCGGTGTCAGGAAAGCGCAAGATGCGCCAACAGCTACTGCCATAAGAAACGGATCAGGATTGACATTCAGCTTTTCAGCTATCTCTATTCCCAACGGTGCCATGACCAATGCTGTGGCAGCATTATTGATGACATCTGACAGCAACATCGTCACCACCAGTACCAGCATAACAATTTGCCAACCCTGCCAACCTTGCGTAACGTTTCGCAAGACATCGGCAACCAGTGATGTTGTACCTGTATCTGTTAATGCATTGCCAACCGGAATCATGCACGCGAGCAGCACAATAATCGGCCAGTCTATATCTTCATAAATTTCCCTGACCGAGAGAATTCCGCTTAAAAGGTAGGCACCTACTGCCAAAAGAAAAGCCACCGGCATGGTTACGACTTTGGCAATACCCAGCGCAATCGCTACTGCAAATATCCCCAATGCAGTAATAACCCGCCTGTTACGATTCAGATCCAGCTCGCGTTTGGCCAAAGGCCATAATCCGAGGGTATTCATATGTTCATCAATCGAACCTAAGTCACCTCTCAATAACAAGACATCACCAGGTTTGAATATGACTTGACGCAAACGCTGGGTGACTGAATGGCCCTGCCGAGCAAGCCCTACAAGTGCGACTGTTCGGCCGGTCAAACGCCGCAATCTGTCGACTCCACGATTCTGTAAAACAGAATCCCGCTTTACCACGCCTTCAGCCAGCACGTCATCTTCCTGCTGAGGTTCAATAAACTGATTGGTTGCCGAAGTCAGCAGCTCCAGCCCGTGCGCATCCAGAAAAGGTTTGAGATCAGCGGGGTCAGCTCGCAGCAGCAGAATATCCCCTTCCTTTATTTTTGCGCCTGCCCTGCCGATTTGCACGAAGCGGTTCTTGCCGGCTATACCGATTATTTCAATATTGCCATCGTCGTCCTCATCAACCAGGTTAGCCAGAGTGCTACCAATCGCAACGGAATCTTTCTGCACAGCAACTTCTGTCAGGTAATGACCTACCTCAAATAGTTTTTCAGTCGAGTTTTGTTCCATGCGTGCTTGTGGAATCAAACGCCAGCCGAAGAAAATAATGAAAATGAAACCGACTATGGCAACAGGCAGACCAACCGGTGAATACGAGAACATGGAGAATGGCTCGCCAAGATAGCTACCACGAATACTGGCAACAATGATATTGGGTGGCGTGCCTATTAGTGTGGTCATCCCTCCCAGCAAACTACCAAAGGCTAGGGGCATTAGCAGCATGGCAGGTGGACGATTGCGCTCCTTTGCAGTTGACAATGCAATTGGCAGCATCAAGGCAAGTGCTCCCACATTATTCATGAAAGCAGAAGCCACCGTAACAACGCCGGTCAATGCGGCAATATGCATTACAGGGGTTTCGGTGAGGTGGCTTATCTTGCTGGCCAGAACATCAACAACACCGGCATTTTTCAATGCAGTCGAAATAATCAGTACTGCAGCTACGGTTATGACGGCGGCATTTCCAAACCCGTTAAAGGCAACTTTACTATCCACCAGACCAAGAACAATACACAGTAGAAGTGCACTCATGGCAACAAGATCGTAACGGTACTTGCCCCAGCCAAACATGACCATGGACAGCACCAGAACCATACTGATGAGTATCTGAGGGGTTGTCATTTTACCGCCATACCACTAATGGTTACCTATGCGCGCCACTGCATTCGGACATAGCGCATACAAATGTTACCTCAGCCACGCGTTGCTGGCTAACAACGCTACCGGCACAACTGCCAATTCATGTAATAATCAGCATATAACTTGCCCGAATGGCAACTACACGTGCCTTGAACTATCACAGCCTGCAACAATGAATCCAAACGATGAAATCGCTTCGCAAATTTCTTCCAGCATCAAGCTGGAAGTAGAGGGCAAACAACATGGCCATCTGAGTCTGCCGCATTCAAGTAATGAGTCAGCCTGGGGCTCTGTACGTATTCCGATTACTGTAATCAAAAACGGCAGCGGCCCGACTGTTACACTGATCGCCGGGAATCATGGTGATGAATATGAAGGCCCTCTGGCACTGCTTAAACTCGCAAATGAACTGAATCTGGAAGACATAAACGGCAGGCTTATCCTGCTACCCTGCCTGAACGCACCAGCTGTCGCTAGCGCCAGTCGCCTTTCCCCTATAGACAACAAGAACATGAACCGCTGTTTCCCAGGGGATAGTAATGGCAGCATTACCGATAAAATTGCCGACTACATAAGCACCAGCATAATCCCGGAGTCAGATTATGTACTCGATTTACACTCTGGTGGCAAGACACTCGATTTTATACCACTGGCTGCAGTTCACTTTCTTGCTGACCGGCAACTACAGGAAAAAGCCGAAAACGCCATGATCGCTTTTGGTGCGCCTAACAGTCTGCGCATGCGGGAACTTGATGATCGCGGCATGCTCGACACCATGGTTGAAACTGCAGGCAAGGTTTTCGTTACTACAGAATTGCGCGGCGGAGGCACTGTAACTCGCGAATCACTGCAAATAGCGGAAACCGGTTGCCGTAACTTTCTGGTGCACACTGGAATCTTGCAACAGGAACTGGTACTGGCATCCACACGCATGCTCGAAATGCCTGAAGAAAACTGTTTCGTTGTGGCCGACTGCCATGGCATGTTGGAGATGTGCAGCTTTCTCGGTGGACCTGTTTACAAAGGCTCGGTTATTGCCCGGGTTCATGACTTCGAGAACACCGGGCGGGCACCCAGGGAATTTATCGCAGGCCGCGACGGAATACTGATGGCACGCCACTTTCCCGGACTCATCACCCCTGGTGATTGCCTCGCTGTGATTGCCGAAGAAGTACCGCGTTAGGTATCGTGATACCCACATAGTAAATTAGCGATAGTCAGTCCCGGCCAGTGCAAGTATCAGTCATTATTCCAGTATTTAATCGGCAGAGCACCATAGACCGTGCCATCAAATCTGTCATTGCACAGGAATTTCCTGCTCACGAATTAATTGTGGTTGATGATGGTTCAACCGATTCAAGTGCTGCGATAGCACAGCAGAATCCCGGGGTAATTTGTCTGCAGCAATCCAATCAAGGGGTTTCAGCCGCGCGCAATGCCGGCATTAAAGCGGCCACAGGTGAGTGGATTGCGTTTCTGGATTCCGACGATGAATGGTTGCCTGAAAAACTTCGCGAGCAAAAAAGCGCTCTGCAAACGCAAGCGACCATTCATGCAAATCCACTCATCTGTCACTGCGATGAGATCTGGATTCGAAACGGGCGCAGAGTCAATCCGATGAAAAAACACAAAAAGACAGGTGGTGAGATCTACAGCAACTGCCTGCCTCTTTGCGTTATTTCACCCTCTGCTGTCCTGATTCATAAACAAGTCTTTGATCTGGTTGGCCTGTTCGACACTGAATTGCCTGCCTGTGAAGACTATGACATGTGGCTTCGCGTTTGCTCACTAATGCCGGTGCTGTTTGTCGACAAACCTTTACTGAAAAAATATGGCGGCCATAGCGACCAGCTATCGCATAAATACCCGGCGATGGATCGCTTCAGAATCAAAGCCATGGAAAAAATTATCCGCAGCGGCAGCCTGACGAATACGCAGCAGCAGCAAACCCTCGAACAAATGGAAGCCAAATTCAGAATATTCCAGAAGGGGGCGGAAAAGCACAACAACAACAGGCAAGCCCGGGAGTTGCTGCAACAAATACAGGATTTATTGCCACAGTTGCTGTAGAAGCCGTTAGTCCGGATTTCTACCGGGACACACCACAAACTGGCCAGTGCAACCCGGGATTTATCAAAAACCCCATGAAATACCCAGAATTTCGTGTTGTGTCCCTGCAATTCAATGGATGATAATTAACCCATGTCGAGAATTTTAATAAAGCTGCGTGGCGTCCCGGAAGATGAAATCAGCGGCATTCTGGAGCTGCTTGAGGAAAACCGAGTGGATTTCTATGAAACCGATGCCGGCAACTGGGGAATATCCATGCCGGCATTGTGGCTTAAGGATGAAGATGACTACCCTCTTGCTCGCCAGCTACTTGACGAATTTCAGGCGAAACGACAGCAGCAGGCACGTGCAGATTGGAACAGCCAGTTGGCCGAAGGCAGGCAACCCACATTCTGGCAAAGCCTGCTGCAAAGGCCTCTGATTACAACAGGCTTGCTGGTCTTTTGTGGCATAGTTGCCTGGTTTTCAGTACGGCCCTTTTTAACCATGCTGAGCTAACATCAGGGTGCGCAGGCTGCTCACCATCAATTCAAAACGGGTTCACATTTTATGGCAACGTCCAACAAAGTCATGCTGGTCACTGGTGGAAGCCGCGGCATTGGTGCAGCAATTGTAGAAGCTGCCATCATTCGTGGATACGATCTGTGCATCAACTACACCCGAGCTGAGCCCGAAGCCAATGCACTGGTTGATAAAGCTGCTGCTGCAGGCTTGAACGCGATTGCGGTACAGGCCGATGTCGGTAGCGCTGAACAGGTCGATAAACTTTATACCGAAATCGATAATAAGTTTGGCCGGCTTGATGTCCTGATGAACAACGCAGGCATCGTTGCCGAGCCCTCAAAATTCGAAGATCTGGAAGAACAGCGGATCAGGCGAATAATGGATATCAATCTGATGGGTGCTATCTATTGCGCCAAAGCGGCTGTCAAGCGAATGTCGACACAACACAATGGCAACGGTGGAAGCATCGTCAATATATCCTCGATTGCTGCCATACTGGGCGGGCCCAACGAGTACGTCGACTATGCCATGTCCAAAGGCGCTATGGACAGCATGACCACCGGACTTGCAAAAGAAGTAGCTGACAACGGCATCCGTGTAAACGCCATTCGACCGGGCCTTATCTATACGGATATCCACGCCAGTGGCGGTGAACCGGGCCGCGTGGATCGTCTGGCGAATCTGGTGCCCATGCAGCGCGGAGGTACTGCCATGGAAGTTGCCCTTGCAGCTCTATGGCTGGCATCCGATGAAGCCTCTTATGTGACCGGCTCTTTTCTCAATGTCTCTGGCGGGCGCTGAAGCAACAACGGGCAGTAACACTGCTTGACAAAATCTGAAAAGCTAAGTTTGCCAACGTTTTCGGCATTGCTTTTTTACTAAACATATACACAAGTTTCATAAACCGGGAAATCCATTATGTTCAAAGCCCTTGTCATAGATAAGTCAGACGACAAATCAGTCAGCGCCAGCATTAAAGAACTGGATGACAAAGATCTCCCGGAAGGCAACGTCACGATTGATGTCGCCTACTCGACCCTTAACTACAAGGACGGTCTGGTACTGGGCGGGCTTGGCGGACTGGTACGAAATTATCCCCACGTACCCGGCATAGATTTTAGTGGCACCGTCGCCAACAGCGATCATGCTGAATACAAAACGGGCGATAAAGTGATACTGACCGGCTGGCGTGTCGGTGAGGTGCACTGGGGAGGCTATTCACAGCGCGCTCGTGTGAATGGCGACTGGCTTGTTCCCTTACCTTCGCCACTGACTGAATACCAGGCCATGGCGGTCGGAACTGCCGGCTTAACTGCCATGTTGGGAATCATGGCACTGGAAGATCATGGGCTTACTCCTTCCAGCGGTCCAATACTCGTCACCGGAGCCAGCGGTGGTGTCGGCTCGGTCGCCTGTTCGATTCTGTCAAAGCTCGGATTTGAAGTGCATGCTTCAACCGGTCGTGTGGATGATCAGTACCTGACGTCTATTGGCGTCAGCGAGATCATTCCACGTGAGGAATTGGCTGAGTCAAACGGCAAACCACTGAACAAGGAACGCTGGGCTGGTGCCATCGATTCAGTCGGTGGCAGTTCGCTGGCCAACCTGCTAACCCAGACAAAGTATGGTGGCTCTGTTGCAGCTATCGGCCTTGCCGGCGGCAACAAACTTGAAACCACCGTCATTCCTTTCCTTTTGCGTGGAGTCAATCTGCTAGGCATCGATTCGGTGATGTGCCCGAAACACAAGCGCCTGCAAGCCTGGCAACGTCTGACTACAGACCTGCCTCTGGAGCTACTTGAAACAATGACCGAAACGACGCCGCTCACCGGTATTGCGTCGAAAGGCACGGACATCATCAAGGGTAAGGTACGCGGGCGTATGGTGGTAGATGTCAATGGCTAGTCATTCCATCTTCGAACAGGATCTTCCACAGGTTGCGGCTAACTATGCCGCACTGACTCCAGTGTCTTTTCTGCAGAGAGCAGCAGCGCTGAGGCCCGAGCATACAGCGATTGTGCACGGCGAACGCCGTTACAACTACCGAGAATTCTGGTCACGCACCTGCGGTCTGGCAACAGCTTTGAAAGCGCAGGGCATAGGCCGGGGTGATTGTGTCGCAGCGATGTGCTCCAACACGCCGGAAATGCTGGAGTTACACAATGCCGTGCCAATGATTGGCGCGGTACTGAATTCGCTCAACATCCGTCTTGATGCTGCGACTATTGCCTTTATTCTCGACCACGGTGAGGCAAAGGCACTGATCACTGATTCTGAATTTTCACCCGTCATCAAGCAGGCACTGCAGATCCTGGGCCGCGATATTCCGGTCATCGATATCGTTGATAGTGAATTTAAACCGGCCAATGGAGAAAGTGGCGGCGAGTTGCTGGGAAAAACCCGATACGAAGATTTTATTACATCATCCGCAGCCGTTGATGCCAGTGAACTGTTCGATATAGCAGATGAATGGCAATCGCTATCCCTGCTCTACACGTCCGGAACAACCGGTAATCCAAAGGGCTGTGTTTACCATCACCGTGGCGCTTACCTGAATGCCTTGGGCAACCTGATCACCATGGGTCTTAACCAGAATTCACGCTATCTGTGGACACTACCCATGTTTCACTGCGATGGCTGGACTTTCACTTGGGGAGTAACTGCTGCCATGGCAACTCATATCTGCCTTCGCAAGGTAGAAGCAGCAGCCATTTTTAACAGTATCGCAGACAATGATGTTACCCATATGTGCGGCGCTCCCATCGTCTTGAACATGCTGGCCAATGCTCCGGCTGATGTGCAGAAGCAGGCAGGCAATCGCATCGAGATAGCTACAGGCGGTGCTGCACCTCCTTCTGCTGTGATTGAAGCAATGGAAGCCATCGGGTTTAACGTAACTCATCTCTATGGACTCACGGAAACCTACGGCCCTGCAACTGTATGCCTGCCGCAGCAAGATTGGGAAAGTTTGAGCCTGAACGATCGATCGGCACGGATCGCTCGCCAGGGCGTACATTACCTCACACTGCAGGATGCACAGGTTTACGATGCCGCCACCATGACAGCAACACCGAACGACGCCACACAGATAGGTGAATTGATGATTCGCGGCAATACCGTCATGAAGGGCTATCTGAAAAACCCTAAAGCCACCGAGCAGGCATTTGCCGGCGGCTGGTTCCACACTGGCGACCTCGGCGTGCAACACGCAGATGGCTATGTTGAGATCAAGGACAGGGCAAAAGACATTATCATTTCAGGAGGTGAAAATATTTCCACTCTGGAAATCGAAGAAACCCTGTACCGTTTCCCGAAAACCCTAGAAGCTGCAGTAGTGGCACAACCAGACGAGAAATGGGGTGAAACACCTTGTGCATTCATCACACTGAAACCGGATACCGAGGCAACCGTTGATGAGGTCATTGAGTACTGCAAAACCCGCCTGGCCGGATTCAAAGTGCCGCGCCACGTTATATTCGGTCCCCTGCCGAAAACCAGCACAGGAAAAATTCAGAAATTCGAACTGCGAGAGCGTGTGACAAATGCCTGAGTAACGTGAGCCATCTGACAAAAACGAAACGCAAAACGGCCAACAGACAATAGCTTACTGCTGAAACTGAATTCAGGCTTAAAAATTAAGTAGCGCGTAGATCATCCTGACAAGCTGTCAAGGATTACGTGTCAAAAAAACATCTTTATTCTTACACTAAACTACTGAATAATCGCACTATTCATCTTTGGTTAAGATTCAAGTGTAAACTTTGACATCTTGGCCAGCGAGGCTGCCAGAAGCGACCAGGGAACGATTGCCATTGGTGCTTGCTGCCCAGAGTAAACTGTAAGAACCCAATCAAATGCTCCAGCAAATCAATACGACCGCTACTTCATTTTTTTCTCTCGCAATCACTGGCGCAAAAACTGGCGCAAACAAAACGTTAAGCAGATTTTCAGGCAAACGCCGGTCACCCTCTGCCCGGCTTTGTTTTCTGGTCCTGACACTGTTTGCTCTTGCTCTCAAAGCACCCTTTGCGGTTGCAGATTCCCAGCCACCTTCAATAGTAAACGGCATATTCACCAGCGCAATTTCTGAAACATCAATCAGGGTTACATGGAACAGACCATGGGATGATTCAGGAATCGCGGGTTACAACGTTTACCGAGACGGCAGCTACTACGATACGGTCAGGGAAACCAACTACATTGACAGAAACGCACGCCCCGGGACTCTGCATGACTATCAGATAACCGCGTTTGATTTCTCTGCCAATTATTCTGCGCTTTCTGCCATCGCCTCAGCTCAAGCATCGGGAGTGGCCCCGCCGGCACCTCAAAACGACCAAAGCAACAATAGCAATGCCGGTGCAGATCGACCTGACAGGCCATCAAACCTCAGCGCCAACGTCCTCAATGGCAACCAGATACGCCTGACCTGGCAAACACCGAACAGCCCTCGAAGAGTGACCGGTTATAACATCTATCGCGATGGTTCCTACATAACCTGGGTCGGCGGCAATGAGTACAACGAATCATGGATCGAATGGGGCCGGGACTACCGCTATACCGTTGTTGCCATTGATGAACAGGTGAAATTCTCTGACCCGTCCGATCCGCTGGTTGTCAACACGGCCAACGGTGACGTTTCAAATCAGAATTCAAACCAAGCGCAAACAACCCAGCCCCAGGCAGAAGCAGCAAGTCCGGCCAGCAACAGCAACTCTTCGACATCTTCTGTTCCTGACGGCTATCGCCTGGTTTTTGCCGAGGAATTCCAGAGCGGCGGGCTGGACGGCAACAAATGGAATACCAGCTACCGCTGGGGTTCCACCTGGATCATCAACAGCGAAAAGCAATTCTATGTTGATCAGCTAACCAACCCCTGGTTTGGCTACCAGCCTTTTTCCTTTGATGGCGAGTTCATGTATATCAACGCGATACGAACTCCGGATCATCTGAGAGGCAATGCAGTAAACCAGCCCTACCTGTCGGGCGCTATGACGACCTACAACAAGTTCACAATGAAATATGGCTATGTGGAGATGCGAGCCAAACTACCCGCCGGGCGGGGGCTATGGTCAGCCTTCTGGTTATTGCACCATCACGATCATCTGAACCGGCCGGAAATTGATGTAGTCGAGTACATAGGCCACCAGCGCAGTCAGGTCTATCAGACCTACCACTGGGTTGATGGCTGGGCAGCCAGAAGAACACCGTCATTCGAAACTCATGGGCCCGACTACAGCCAGGATTTCCACACCTATGCGGTCAGATGGGAGCCAGGCACTATCATCTGGTATGTTGACGGTGTTGAGCAAAACCGGTTTGACGATGGCAACGTTTCCAACGAAGAAATGTACCTGTTGGTTAATCTCGCCGTTGGTGGATGGTGGCCAGGTGACCCGGACGGCTCTACACAGTTTCCTGCCACTATGGCTGTTGACTACATCAGGGCCTACCAACGCTGAGCTTTAGCTCACTGCCAAATCAGCTCACCAACGCTGTGAGCTATAGCCTGTGGGGAGCCACCTCGCAGGTATCATCACTAGAGATCAGGAGGCAAAGCTGTTGCCTGCACGCTGTAGGCCTCGTCAGATCGGCTGTGCTTGTATTGAGTCAGAACCCCGGCCAATACCTGGTTGGCGTTTTCAGGACTGGCTTCCGCATCACTGAACCAGACCAACCTGCCTGTGTCGCCCTCGAGCATCACTACAAACAATTTGCCGAAACCACCCGGTGGACGCCGGAACTGTTTCCGACCCAAACTGCTGAGGAAGCGCATACCACTGGACACTCTTTCTTTCAGCAGCTGACCGTTTGATTTGTTGTGGCCGATATAAGAGCCAGCCATAATCAGCGAGCCGGACTTGATTTGCAGCTCCGGTTTCAACTCCCGTACCAAGCCACGTAATGGCGGTACATGGGCTATCGAACCTTTTTTATTTAACTGCCTGATACTGGTGGATGTAACACGCTGTGACGCAAACAGGTTACTGCTACCGGCAGCATCAAGAATCTGCGAATCATAACCTCGCACTTCGGCCCATCGATTGACGGTATCACCAAACGACTTGCCCATCTGCGGGTATCGAGATCGCTCAAACACCGGGTCTTTCACCAGATAGTGACGTTGCAATGAAACACTGAAAGGCAAAACGATTAGTTGGGGTGCGATCGCAGTGTTCTCAGGCAGCACCTGCGCTTCGAATGCATAGTCATCAAGATCTTGAGCACGGAACGGGCCGCCGCCAGGCTTCACATCGGGTTTTGAAAGGCCGCATGAACAGACCAGCAAAAAAGAAAAACCGAAAAGTACCCACCTCACTTTAATTCAGACCCACTACCAGCCAGTCGATAGCGGGGCTGACAGCCCTGACAACGACTGTTGATGAAACGAATTACTATTTGATGCAGGGCTCGATGCAGTTAACTGTGTTTGAATTTGTTCAAGCCCCTGTTGCGCACAATCCGAATTCCCGTCTTTGCTTAATCTGGTTTCATAGATTGCTTCAGCTTGCCTGAGAAAAAATACGCTAGCTGAACCCTGTTCAGCCGTCTCATTTTTTTCAGCTGCTTTTTGCTCTGACGGCTCAGGCCTGTCGAAAATCTCACGGATAGCTTTACCCGCCTCTTCAACATCCGATGCAATTGCTTCATAGAGCTCTGCCCGTAAGCAATCTGTAAAACCTGTTTCTCCGTTGAGATTCTCCAGCTCGTCTATTTGTAGCAATGCTCCCGGCAGATCGTGCTCACCAATCTTGTCACGAATGCTGCGACTCAGAACATTACTACGATGATTGTTGAACTGTCTTGCCTGCTCCAGTGTGTCATCGCCGACTGCTCTGGCCAATACCGGTGTAGCGATAGTCAATCGTTGAGACAGCTGTGCCAACCGCTGCTTTCGTTCATTAATACCAGGATGGGTTCGCTGCGATGCATCCGCTTCATAAACCATCGGGTAACGTTGCAGGACTTTGAAAAAACCACCAGCATCTTCAAGATCATAGCCCGCATTAAGCAGGATATTGGCAGCGTAATCATCAGCATCAAATTCCTGTTGCCGACTATAAGCCTCTACGCTGTTGGCAAAATAACCATAGGATCGGTTATTACCAAACAATATCAAGTCTGTCAGGTGTGCTGCAGCACGCCGTTTCGAGCGATGTGTGGCACTCAACCATGCATGATTGAGGAAGACATGAGCAGCCTCATGCGCCAGAACAAAAGCCAATTGCGCTTCGCTGGATAATGCTGCGAGCATACTCTGGTGTAAAACAATATCGCCCGTGGGCAAGGCATAAGCATTCTCCCCGGGCAAACGTGCAAGCGTCACTCTGACGGGATTATTGTGCTGACCGGGAAAGAGCCTGTTCAGTACCCGATCAATCAATTGACGCGACACATCATCGTCGTAAACAGCCCCACGGTTGTGAAGCTCAACCATACTGTTGTTTGCTTCTATGTACTGCGCATGCGCCAATCTATCACCACTGCCCAATAGATCCTGGGACACAGCCGGCAAGGAAGCGGGTGACGCGCAGGCAGTCAGAATAAACGCGCCAGCAATCGCTGTAAAAAAATAAAACAGGCCTTTCGTTTTATCTGCAAACTGATCCATGTGTGCTTTAGTGCAAGTCTCACGCCTGAAACACAGAAATAAGAAAGTACGGCAAGCGATTCCAAGCTTGTCTGGCCCGATACATGAATCTTTGGTATTTCGATTCTGATCACTCCTGGATTAAAAGAACAGAATGAAAAAAAATACACTGGATATCATTGAGTATCTCGTTGAGTACACAGATCTGCTGACTGATACCGCACAGGAAATCGCGGAAAAAATTTTGTTCGACGGAAGTATCGACGATCTGGACGCTCTGGAGCGACAGTCCTTCAGCAAAGATATCGAACCACTGTTGGCTCCTGCCTGCAGGGGAGCTTTAAACGATGGCTGCCCGACAAGCTGTAATGTAGAAGATGAGTTCGTTCTTGAGTGTTATCAATCAAGCCTTTATTTGTGCCGAGAATGCCGTCAGATGAGCGAGCTGCGCAAAGCCTCCTGATTCTGCCTCTCCCCCTTCCCTTAAATAACCTATCAGCTAAGTAGGTGGCCGATACATAGCGCTACTGTGACCCGTTTAACACTCTGCCAGCAATCGTTCGGCGGAATTTTTTATCGCTAATACACGCCTGACTTATCGATCTGTCTAGCAGGTCCTGTCAAGCCGGGCACGCTTAGATTCTTCTGCGGTCAAGATCCCGAAAGTCTTGCTATTTCACCAACTAAATCCCTCAGTAGGGTAGGATAAAGTCATTATCGACGGTTAGTAAATGCACCCTAAATGCACAATTTTTCTCTGCATCATCAGAAACAGCCAAACACGCGTACCATCGCGAGTATTTTGCTGTTGTCGTTTTTAGTCGCAGGCTGCCAGGCAACACTGGACAGACCAGATGCACCGCTGGAATCCACCAGCAAATCAAGCCTGGACCCACAACACTCAGCATTTGCAGATGTAGCCAAAGATACCGCTGTCGATAGCGATGAGTTTGTTACAGAAATTTATAAATATGCGCAGGTTGCTGTTGGCAAACATTTCGGAATATCACTGGAACCGGTCACACTGAAACTGGCAGACAATAATGAACTGGAACACTTTGTCCGCCGCGAAACCGACAAGCTCAGTCACGCAGTATTCCATAACAATCAATTCGCTGATTTTTTTGTTGATAAAGTTCTCGAGGACCAGGCTGGAACCTACGCCGGACTCTATGTATCGCCGGAGAATCAGGTAGTACTCAATCGGGAACTACTTGCTGTATTCAGAAATTCTTTAAGAGACTCTTCCAATTTATCTTCACAGAACAAAGAAAGAGATTTGATCAAACAGGGGTTGCTTGCGTTGATTATTCATGAACTTGTTCATGCAGCTGACAACAAGCGTTTCCAGATTCACAATCGCAGAGAGTTGAATTTTCGCGCCTCAGTTGCACAATCAGCAGTTTTTGAGGGTCATGCTCAACTGGCAACAAGGGAAATCTGTAGCAATCTGAATTGTCTTCGGGGTTTGCAGAGTCTTGACGCTTTTATGTTTGAAGCTCCAGAGCCAACCGACCCTGTTGCTCGAAGCTTACAGGCAGTGAGCCGCAATGTACTGGAGTATGCCTATGTTGAAGGGGAGCGATTCCTGCAATCCTTAAAGAGCCTGCCAAACGGCAAACAGCGCCTTGAAGCCGTGCTAAAAAACCCACCGGAAGACCCGGTACAAATTCTGGATCCTCAAAACTACCCGGATACAGCTCGAGTACAGCGTAACCACGTCATATTCTCCCGGCTACAAGGCGTGAACCATAAATGGAACTCACCGCAGTACGCCCTGATAGAAACCTCTCCCATCAAAGGCCTGGATCTACGCAACGATCCCGAACGTCGCGCAGCTACCAAAGAAGGCTTTACACGTCTAATTCGCTCTATGGTAGGAGCACAACTTTTCGACCAGCAAACGACACGAATTCAGCCCGTAGAAATCACAGTGATGCAAACTGAAAACGGTGAAACGGCAGATCTTTTTGCGCAATCATTTCATGAAAAGGCAATACGGTCTGATGAGGGAAACACTTACTGGAACACACTCCACCTGACTATCAGTAAGGCGTCAAGGCAAGAGAGTGAGAACGAAAGTGAAAGCTGGCCTATGCGTGTGTTTCTTGCAGTAACAAAACTTAAAAATACAAACAACCTGAACGACCCGGAAGCACACTATATAAACCTGATTGCAAACTCTGGAAACTGGATTATACAGATGGGTGGCGTAAGTAATCCTGGCGATGTCAGTATGATTAGCTTCTCTGAACTTGCCATGCTTGAGTTATTGTCAGGCAATCTTTCAACAGAAGCACTTAGCAAAAATGACAAGCTGGGAAATGATGGCTGAACTCCAGCCGGATTATTAAAGAAAAATCGCTTGCTTATTACAAAGTCCGCCCAAGTAAAATTTGCGTTGTCTCAGAAAATTTAATAACGTTCAATTTAATGACGTTCTGATGCGCTAATCAGATAGGCGCGTATCAGAGGATGCACCACCTTGTTGAAAGCAGAGCGTTCTGGCTGGAATGCCGTACCAACGTAAAATCTGTTTGCGCTAATTTCCAGCGCCCTGGGGTCGCCATCAACATCATGCCCGGTGAAGTTCAAGGCCGAATTGTTGTACAGATGCAAATAATCGCGATTGACACCATAGCCGCAAAAATACTCTTCCGAAATATTCAGCGCTCCATAGGCTGAGGCTATAACGGAATTTTCAGAAAGCTCAATATCAGCAGCCACATCATAAAGTTTACATACCAGACCTGATATTACCGGCATTGACGAATCGGGTGTTATTTCCGAATTTCCTGCCTCAGAAAAACCCAGAACATTGCGCGCAAACTCCAGTGCTGCATGTTGATACCCGCCACAGGTCCCCAGAAACGGAACATCCTGCTCCCTGGCAAATTTTATTGCTTCCAACACATTATCAGTATTTTCATAAGGGCTTGCAGGTACACACCAGAGGCAGGAATATTCTTCAAGTTGCCGGATTTCGATATCCTGTGAGTGCAGCCACTGATACTCTATATTTACCTCTAATTCATCAGCTGCAAGTTGCAAAGCAAGTGGTATCGCTTTGTGAGCTGTCACTGCCTCATCAAAATCTCCGAGCAGACCGATATTCATATTAGCCAGATTGTATGGAAGATAAGCAACTCACTTTCTGCAGCGTTGAGGTCAGCGTGTTTGGATTTTATTGGAAATGCAGATTGTTTTTCGTGTTCTTCGAAAAGCGGGTTTTCAGGAACTCCATCTGATCTGCCAGTACATTGTGATTGGAAAGATAAAAGAACTCGTATCTATTAGGCACAAATGGCACTGCGAGCAATTCCATATTGGCTTCATCCAGTGTCTTGTTTCCTTTTCGGTTGTTGCAGCGTCGGCAAGCAGTCACGCAATTCGTCCATATATCCTTGCCGCCACGTGATGTCGGTGTGACATGATCGCGAGATAACTCGCTTGAAGGGAAGTCTTGACCGCAATACAGGCATACGTGCTGATCGCGAGAAAACAATAAAGAATTGGTCAGGCTGGGGACAAACGTTTTTTCTTCTATCTTGCCATCACAGGCAACAATACTTGGCAGGTCCAGACGCGATCGGGCGCCGCTGTTGCTGGTGCCGCCGTATATGGTGTAGACGACTTCGCCAAGACTCCAAATCACCTGATCTTTAGCAACTAGAGTGGCTGTTTCCTGCCAGTTAAGCCATGCGATAGGCGTTCCAGCCTTGTTTAATCTTAATACCTTTGCGTTCATGTGAAGAAAGCTTATCGTATTTGATTCTTTGCGCTACAAGGTATACCACAAGATACGACGTTTGTGTTCTACTTTTGTATTAACTGATATCTTGTATCCCTAAAATTCCCCGCCCTACGCTACCAGCGTCACTACCAAGTCACTACCAATTCGCTGCCAGGTCGCTACCAAGTTAGAAAATGTGACTGGCAATACAGCCACTAAAACATCTCCCGTAAAACAGGCTTTTAACTCTGATTTACAGGTGCAAACATCTCTGCAACGCGGTCCCGTACTCGACGAGCTGCCGCTACAGCACGATTCTCATGTTCAATCAACATTTTACGTGTCTGCTCAAGGAACTGGCCTTCTGTACCGACGTTCTCCGCCTGCTCGTTTTTCAGCTGCACCACTGATTCAGTTATGGTATCGAAAATTCTTGATGGAGAATAGCAGACTTCCCATGCAGCTCGTGCGGCCTCACCACGATCACGGGCTTCCGAGGCACGCGATTGTAACCATTCAGGAATTTCCGCCACATCGCTCTCGCGTATCCGTAAAGCAAAATCCCAGTTAACCTGTGGAGGCTCAACCCACTGATCAGAAATAATTACTGGCGCACGCCCAGCCTGCATGGTTTCAAACAAACGGTAGCTGGAAGTTCCTATTCCGCGTGGGCATAGCACATAAAGACTGTCTTCCATGATATCTGCATATCGTCTTTCGGCAGCAAGCCGTTCTTCGGTGGTACAGTTCCAGACGTTAAAATCAGAAGTATCAATAACTGCTGGATTCCTGTCTGCCAGCGCCAACACCCCTTTACGGCAGCGATGACTGGCAGCACCGACAAACGAATATAGCGACTTGCGTTCTGACGTGTCATTGGCGCTGTAGATTTGTGCAACCAGCTCATTCGGTACGGTCAACATCGGGAATGCAATCTGACGATTCCTCTGAAAAAATCGCTGCGGCATATTGCAATACAAACCAGGTAATACACACCAAGGCTTATCCACCTCGTTGTACATGAAAACTTTTTCCGGGAACCGTTTAACCAGGGTATGCATTTGAATTTGCTTGTAGAGATAGTCGTCGAACTGACCATCTTCGACGAACAGAATAATATCTGCCTCATCAGCGCTATAACAAACCTCATGACGGCCAATAACGTCCGACTCGGCATACACCCTCAAAGCATCGAGCATTGTGTGCACATCGTAGGCTGAGGTCAAAAACAGCTTCATATCAAAGTCCAGATTGAAATCCGAAAAACAGATGTCGCCCACATAGGCGTTCCTTCAACTATCCCGCCCTTATCTACAAAGATAATTACAGGGTTAATAATCAAGGTCGTTGAAAAAGAAAATCGTCTTTTCTCCTATCAAGTTGTCGGCCACACAGAGCCAATTTGCACGGCTGTGGAAGCGTCATAATGCAAAAGGAATTAGTGACTTGGAAAAATGCGAACAACTTCATACTTTACCCGGCTGAAGGCAATGCAGTATGACGCTGGTTATAGGCAAAGAAGTTGTAAAGAAGCTTTTTTCGCTAGAAGGTGAATACGGTCAGATAGAAAGCCATTCCAAAAAATAACTGGCCAAATAGAGGAAATTGTCCGTACAGAATAAGAACGCAGCAGACTTCACAAATCACAGCAGGCCATAGGAATCAGGATTGACCCAGAAACCCACCGGACTGGCGCTGCCACAATGATGCATAAAGCCCTTGGCTGTTCAACAGATCTTCATGTGAACCCTGCTCCACAATCCGGCCGGCATCAAGCACGACCAGCCGATCCAGAGCCGCGATTGTTGACAAGCGGTGTGCAACGGCTAACACGGTTTTTCCTTCCATTAGCCGGTACAACTGCTCTTGTATCGCCTGCTCTACCTCTGAATCCAGGGATGACGTCGCTTCATCCAGCACCAGAATCGGTGCATTCTTGAGAATCACGCGAGCGATCGCTATACGTTGCCTCTGGCCACCGGATAATTTGACGCCGCGTTCGCCTACCAGTGCTTCGTAACCGTGCCTGCCGTGCATATCCTTCAGATCATCTATAAATACATCTGCAGATGCAGTTCTTGCAGCTGCTATGACATCAGCCTGCTCAGCGGCTTGCCGCCCATAAGCAATGTTATCTCGAATCGATCGATGCAGAAGAGAGGTATCCTGAGTAACGACACCAATATTACTGCGCAGTGAATGCTGGGTTACCTGACTTAGATTCTGGCCATCAATCAG
The DNA here is from genome assembly GCA_938005265.1 of uncultured Granulosicoccaceae bacterium. Lineage (GTDB taxonomy): Bacteria > Pseudomonadota > Gammaproteobacteria > Granulosicoccales > Granulosicoccaceae > CALFCE01. The sequence continues at coordinate 50,716 of CALLOA010000027.1, read as the reverse complement.
TATTTCACCGGAATCAATATCATAGAATCTCAATAAAAGATTAACCAGCGTTGACTTGCCAGCACCTGAACGCCCCACCAAACCTACGCGCTCTCCCGGCTTGACGCTCAGGTTGCAGTTATTAATCACAGTAGTTTCTGACGCGTAGTTAAAATTAACCTGTCGAAATTCAATGGCTCCGCGGGTGACATCAAGAGTGGTTGCATCAGGCGAGTCCAGCACCAGGGTGTTCTGGGAAATGGTTTCCATGCCGTTCTCCACCGCACCGATATTCTCAAACAGGGATGTCACTGTCCTGAGAATCCAACCAGACATCTGCGACAGGCGAATCACCAATCCGTTGACTACTGCAATATCACCCACCGAAACTTTTCCCTGTTGCCAAAGCACAATTGACAAGCCGGCTGTTGCAACAACCAACAAAGTATTAAGCACTGTCAAAGCCACGGTCATACTTAAAACCGCACGCATCATTATGCGAAAGGCACTGGTATGCCGCGCGATGCCATCAGCCGCATAAGATTCTTCCTGCTCGGCATGTGCAAACAATTTTACTGATTGAATATTGGTATAGCTATCTACTATGCGCCCGGTCAGCACCGACGTTGCTTCAGACAGCTGCCTGGATTTTTTCTGCACCGGTTTAACCATGGTAAAAATCACCAGCAGGTAACCGACTATCCACAGCAATACCGGCAACAAAAGCTCCTGATCAGTGCCGCTAAAGTAGATCACGATACCAACCAGATAGATCACCAGAAACCAAACACCGTCTACGACATTGAACAGAGCCTCGCGTAGTGAATTACCCGTCTGCATGACTTTCTGTGCGACTCGACCAGCAAAATCATTCTGGAAGAAACTCAAACTCTGCCGCATAACATAGCGATGATTCTGCCAACGAATGGCATTGGCAATACCCGGCGCAAGCGCCAGATTCATCATTGCACGTGATGACAGCGAAGATAACGGCCTGATGATCACAACCGTTATCAACATCAACACAAGTGCGATTCCGTGTTCGGAAAAAAAATCAGCTCGCTCGGTGTGGGCCATCCAATCGACCAGCTGGCCAAGAAAAACATAAAGCAATATTTCAGAAACTGATGCCACACCCCCAATCGCCAGCGCGATCACTATCAACTTGCGATAGGGACGTAAATGGTAGGAAAAAAATTCGCGCGTGGTGGCCGGTGGCTTTTGCACCGGCCGCGCTTCCAGGGGGTCAATCAGGCTTTCAAAGAAACGGGCAATCATAAGCTGTTATAGTAGATTTTGCCGTTTAACCGGGGCCGGATTGAAGCAGATTGAAGCAAATTAAAAGATACCGTTGGTACCGACTGCTGATATCAAATTACTGTGTACGAAACTAATCCGGTTCAGGATCTTTTTCGATAGACTGACAGATAAAGTTACGCGAAACTTCCAAACCATCTGCTATTTCATTAATAACGTCGCGCTCTTCAGGGCTGATACCGTTTTCAGCTCGCGCAATTGTGCAGAGGTCGCGTACCACCTGCATACGTTGGGTTACTGTGGTTTGCTCACAAACCCTGCTAATTCTGGACGGTAGTTCATCACGCAGACGCTCGATATTAAGCTTGTCGCTGAAATCGCCTTTTTCAAAAAACTTCTCGAATACTTCAATTTCTTCTTTACTGACCTCGCCGCTTGCAGATGCAACGACAACGGCACCTGCAAACAACAGATGGCGCATAGCGATGGCAGCGTCAGTTCGCCCGTCCAGATAACTGGGCTCCATCAAACTCATCGTACGCTGCACACCGACATCCATTTCGTCAATTGAAGTGCCACCCTGCTCCTTCATCAGTTCAGAATCATGGAATAGCTGCAGAGCACGCACTCTGAGCGGACTGAAGGGGTGGGTTGAGAACCAGTCAGCCTGCGAGGCACCCTGTCCGGGCTCAGCGTCAACGGCCTGCATTTCATCAACCTGACTGAGAAATTCATCCAGATTGAATTTAATAAAACTGCCAGTCAAACCTGAAGACAATTTAAACAATGCGCTTGCAACACTATTGAAATCCCGTGCGCACCAGGCACCCGCGCGATCGGCAGATACTTCAGCATTTCTTGACCAGGCAAAAAGCTCCAGCGCGAGCTTGGGGCCAGGTTTACTGCGCCCTTTCAATAGATAACCTATGGGTATATCGTGATGGCCGTAGATATAGTGGCCAAACTCATGGCCCATAACAAATTTCAATTCCGTTTCAGTAAAACCCTCAAGTAAGCTGGAGGAAAACATGACAAACAATCTACCTTCTTCTGGCTTGAAGCAGGCCGCATTGAATGTCGGACTTGAATAGACATATAGCTCCAGCGGAATATCCATCTCCAGCCTTTCAGCACAATCCTTCGCCATCGCATGAATGCCTGGCGCCATACCGCTGCTGAGTCTCACAGAGGTCGACAGCAACTGGCGACGCACGCCCTGTGGCCCCTCCTCCTCACGCTTCTGTATTAGCTCATTGACCCGTTTAACATCACGGTCTTCAAGCAGGGAATCGAAGAGTGATTTATCATTTCGGTAACGCAATTGATCCGGCAAGGCAATGTACTCCAGTTATTAAGTCTTGTCTTTCAGGGGAAATTATCGCACTCGAGATACAATCTCGGCAACAACGCCTTAAAACGCCTTAGAGGACCAGCAGATGGACCAGCAGATGCTTTCCAGGATAATAGTCGCCGGTTGCGGAGCCATGGGACTCCCCATGGCTATAGCGCTGAGATCGGCCGGTTTTGACGCTCTGGGGTTTGATGTCAGGCCAAAATCAGAGTTCCCGGACTTCCAGCAATATATGCTGGACTCATTGGACGGCCTGCATAGCGATGATATTCTGCTGATTGTCGTCAGAGACCAATATCAGATTCAAGATATCTGTTTTGGCGACCATGCCGTCTACAAAAAAGGTTCCTATCCACAGCGGCTGATCATCAGCTCCACTGTGTCACCCCGCTATATAGAATCCCTTCATCAACATCTACCGGGCGATGTAAACTTGATTGACGCACCCATGTCAGGTGCGCCAGTTGCTGCCCGACAGCGTAATCTCAGTTTTATGATCGGAGGAGAGAAATCTGAAGTAGCGGCACTGATGCCGGCTTTCAATGCCATGGGCAAAAATATTTTCCATCTCGGTGAAACCGGCCAGGGCATGCTCGCCAAAGTTCTCAATAACTACATCGCAGCTTGCAATGTAATCAGCGTGCGCAAGAGTCTTGCGCATGCCGAGCAACTCGGCATGCCAGCGGACAAATTGCTTGACGTAGTCAACAGCAGTTCTGGTAGCAACTGGTTTTCAAACAGAATGGACGCAATAGACTGGAGCCATGAAAATTACCAGCCCGACAATACCATTGGAATTCTGGAGAAAGATGTTATCGCCGCACTGGACGTTATCGACAATACCTATCAGCAACACGGCAGGCAACACGATACAGCAGTGAGCCGTGATGATTTCGGGCATGCCCTGCTTGCATCATTGAAAACGATACCGGCCTTACCTGAAAAAAATTAGTAGATCACCTGATAGTTACCAAAACGATTAAGCACAGTGTGACTGAGGCAGGCCAATCCTGCCTCAGTTACCAGCCCACGTACACCCTTAGTTGCTTCCGGGCCCGGCTTGGCCAGGTATAGTGACACTACCAATAGTGACACCACCTTCATCAGTTACGGCCTCAACTCTGTACTGATAACTGACACCACCATCAAGCACAGACTCATAAAAACTCGTGCCATTCGAGGTGGCATGCAATACGCCATCGCGATAAACAGCATATTCACTAAATTCCGGGTTTCGTGGCCAGAAAATCTCCCCTTGTGTCGCGTCATAGCGTTGCCCGCTCACAGCCATCATGTCGGCACCCGCATCAACATCAACCACGAAAATACAATCAAATGTAATTTGCCCTTCTGAAAGCTGACTGAGATCAACCTGACCGGACAATCTTACTCGAGCCGATGCGCTGGCATAGACACCTGTGCTTGCGAATTCACCCTCTCCCCGCAGAACTGCATCATTGGGCGAATTGGCACCGGTTATATGTGTGAAAACAACATCACCGTTTTGCGTAGGCCAGTTCACTGCCTGTACACTCGTCAACCCCTGCACCACAAGACGCCCATCTGCCAGATTGAATACGGTCGTACCCACTAACTGCTCACCACTGCCACTCTCTGTATCAGTACCTGCAGCAATCGCACTCAGACAATCCTCAGCAGTACCCAGTAATTCACCGCTTTGCAGATCGAATATATCGGCCACAAAACAGTTGGCATCGAGCATTCCATTAGCATTAGAGCCAACTCCTAAAGTATCCGGAACAACTTTGGGAACTGCAGTATCAGTTCCTCTGTAGTTGATGACCATTCGTTCGGAAGCTGCCTGTGCGGTTGTCGCTGTAGCAATAGTGAAACAGAGCAGAATGGGGCTGGCTAATGTAGAAAGTGTAGAAAGTCTTCCCATGTGTAAATCTCCTTGAATTTTTTTGTTGGCTAAAGGCATTAAGGCTGCTTTATCCGAACGCGTCGAGCCCTTGCAGATCACATTAATCTTCAGGCATCTACCCCAATCCATAGCGCGAGAATTGACTAAACCAAAAGCACTGCCATTTCCGTAAAATGCGGGAAATCGATTAAAAAAACTGTATGCCGGCCATTAAAAAGAGCTGTTGGGTTTCAGCATATGTAGTGCAGATGGCGGTAAGACCTTACCAAACCAGAAAGAGGCCCGTAATACCCCATATGAGGTATATCCGGTGTCCCTGCGAGATGCATTAGCAACAATGCCGGTTAAGTTTTGTCCGATAAATTATAAACATCAGGCAACACTATCCGCCAAGGATTTGAAATACCCGCCAAAACTTGCAGCAGGGTAAATTCATAGGCAGGCCAATAACCAAAGACACACTCAAATGACATGGTTTGGGGGTTCCATTATTCAACTTGTGTATGCTGGATTTGCTGGATATACGAACCAGAGCCTGATGTCAGCAATGATCCTGACCTGATTCGCCGTTTAACAGAAGACGCCGTTCAAGTCCGTTCAAGCCCGTCAAGACGCGCACAATGCCCTCATCTATCTGTTGTAGTTTTTTATCAATTACCTCTTTGTCAGCACCACTTTTGAGTTCCTCCATAAATTCTCGTGCAGTGCTGTGCATCATGCAGTAAGAATCTTTCAGTTCATCAAATTCAGCGATACCCCGCAATGCCTGGCCGATGCCAAAATACCAGGTTCCAAAGCGTGAGTCTTCAGCCATCAATCTTACTTCCGGGTCAATCACCACGGCGAGTACATCGTTCTCAGCAATATTTTTACAAAAAGCAGCATCCAGCAGACTTTTTCTGAATTGCACTATATTCATTACTGCCTGATGCACACGACCAATCTGGGAACCCTGGTACACACGTGCTTCAGCAAGAAAATCCAAATAGTCATCAACCTGCAGCGGTTGTGATATCCAGAAGCCTTGCGCTTGTTCACATCCACTGGCTACAAGAAAATTGTAGGCAGCTTCAGACTCAACCCCTTCAGCTACAGATATCATCCGCAGCTCACGCGCCATGGATATCGATGACTTGACGACATTCAGATTCTGCCGCGATGTGCTCATTCTTGTTACTACACCTTTGTCCAGCTTCAAGGCAGAAAAGGGCAAGCGACTGAGTCTGTCCAGTGATGAATAGCCAATACCGAAATCATCCATTAACACGCCTACACCCAGGGCATTGAGACGCAATATATCTTCATAGACCTGATCGAAACGCGTCATTACTGCACTTTCAGTAATCTCGACCTGCAAGTCATCCGGGCTCAACCGTCCTTGTGAAATATGCGCGGAGATAGCATCGCTGACATGGTGTGACTCAAGATCATAGGGGGTCACATTCATGGAAACCGAAAGCCCGGGAAAACGATTGCGAACCTGCCCGATTGTTTCGACTACCTGATTGAGAAATTCCAGAGTGATGGAGTGCAGTAGATCACCCTCTTCAGCCACGGCAATAAAATTATCCGGCCCGACTATAGTTCCGTCTTTACGGCACCAACGCGCCAGTGCTTCGGCACCGATTACCTCACCATTCAGCAAACCCACTTTAGGCTGGTAAAACAAGCGCAATTCGCCATCTGACAGAGCAGATTTTATGTCGTCCAGGGAGATCACAATCTTACAAAGATTAGTTTCCAGTAAAGTCTATATGCGATTCAGACAGAAACTAACTGGTGCCCGACAAGCAACCACTCAAGCAAGCCTGCCTAAAATCCCCAAACAGACTGACTAATGACCCAGCGCTTTACGAAATCGTTGCTCCAAAGTGGCTGCAATCCCCGTGGCAGCAGGGGGCAGGCAGAGCCAATCCACCTCATAGGCTCGCAATTGTTCCTTTCCAGCATCTTTAAATGCAGAATCGGGGCCGGACTGAAGTTGCTCGAGCTGGTACTGCATACGTAAAGCCTTATCCTCTGCTGGTGTTTCAACATCACGGAGGATTTCAAGCTTTATACAATGAAGGCGCCGGGCATCATTATGCTTCTCGCTGAACGGGGAATCCTGCTTCTCCATCACGGACAAGGCGGTGTCCCGCCGCTTGTTGATACGTTTGAGCCACGGCTTGGGTAGCATAGCCGCCAGCTCCTGCCATTGCTCCAACCAGCCTTCAGCATCAGTGCTTGCTGATTCAGCGTTTGCAGACTCTACGGATGACTCCGCGGTGTTCTCGCTGGCACCACCTTCGGACTCGCCCGCATGCGCTGCGGCCTCAGCATTTTTATCAGCAAAATTCTCTGCCTCCACTTCGGCTTCCACCTCAGCGGTTTCAGCCGCAGGTTTGGTAACGGCTTCAACTTCCTTGAAATCCCGGTAATCAATCGAACCGTTTTCTATCTGTTCACAGATCTTTGCAAGCTGCCGCAAGGCATCCAGCTCCTGACGCTCCTGTTTTTTGCCAAAGTTGGAACGCTTGGTGTTGTAACCATCGCAGGCATTGCGAAAATCACGCAATAACCCCTTACGAATTTTCTCCGGAAATTCAGCCAAACCCTGAAATTCATCCTGCAATTCCTGAAATTGTTTATCTTCCTGTTCAGTGGATTTTTTCCCCAGCGAACGGATCGTTTTGACTATTTCACGCCCACGATCCACATGGGCCATACCTGCCTTGTACTGTGCTCGCTGTTCTTCCCGGTGTTTGTTAAAAATCTGACCACAAAGCTCATTAAACTCTGTCCAGAGTTTGCGATCGTTCTTACGGCTGGCAGGTCCGCAAACTTTCCACGCAGCCTGCAGACTCTTGGCCTGGTTGATAACATGCTGATTAATTTCGTTACCGGCAAGCTTACGTGTTTTTTCGATAATTTCCTGGCGCTCAGTTTCACCCGCAGCAAAATGGGGCGCGATTAACTGTTCAACCTGTTCCGAGGCTTTATTGAATCTCTCCTCTAACTGCTTATCCTGCTTTCGTCCATTGATACGATTATTACGCCACTCACGCTGCGCATCAGACAACATACGCTGCATCGCTTTCCAGTCACCAACCGGCTCGGCAGTTACTTCATCAGACACTTCTGCGGAATCAGCATTTGCTTCATCAACAGAAGGCTCAGCTACCGCTCTACCGCCAGCCGGCATATTTTCAGCAACAAAATCTTCCAGCCTCTGGCATACAGCCTTACGATTCTTAATCCGCGCCTCGCGCTGTTTCTTCAAGCCATCGAAATATTCCTTGCAAGGTGCATAGGCTGTGTCACCGGCCTCTTTGAAATCGGGCCACATCTGATTTGCCACGCGGCAGCCACCGAACTCTTTCCACTGTTGCTGCAGTGCCTTCACCTCATCAGCCAGCTCGCGTGGTTTTAACGACTGCGCCGGCAGTTCCTGCATGGTCTTGACCAGAGCTTCAAGTTTTGGCTTGGCTGCGAAGTCCTGCCAGTCCGCAAGCTCGTCAAGTTTTTTGCGTTGCGTGTCATAGCGTGATTGTAACGGTTGCCTTTCCTTGCCCTCTATCTGCTCAAGCTTTCTCGCTATGCGATTGCTCATGCCCTCGGCCGTACCCCATTTACCGGCAGCGATTGTTGCGGATAATGCACCGAGTTGTTTGGCAACACCTTCCATCAATTGCGATTGGCGATGCTGATCTTTTTCCAGCAATTGCGATAATGATGCAAGCCGCTGATGCAACTCGGGAACGCAGGACATAGTCGCAGCAAATTGCTCATCCGAGAGTGCTGCATCAATTACTTTATGTCGCCTTACGGGTGAAAATTTATGTTTATCGGCGGGCGGCTGATCAGTTGCTTTTTCATTACTTACTGCGGGAGCTGAAGCCTCAATTGCTGCAGATTCTGCTGCAGAATCACCTGAAGCAGTTGTACCTGGATCAGTTACGCTGGAGTCGGCGTTCAACACTGGCTCAGCTACAGGATCAGTCGGTGTTTCAGCTGAAACTGCACTATCAGTGGATATTGCCGTGTCGGATTGCGGCAATTCGACGGCAGTTGCCTCGGCCGCATTTGCAGCCGCTGCTTCGGCATTCGCTATTGCCTCGGCATGTTTGAGTAAGCCCTGCAATTTTCTCAGCGCTGTATCGTATGCGGGCTGCAGAGCGTTCTCACCGGTTAATGCTTCACTGGCAAGTTGCCATTGCCGCGGTGCGTCGTCCGCCACCTTTCTGCAGGTGGTGGCGGTCTCGTGCAAGGTTTCAAAGCTGGCTGCTGCGAGCTTCTCAGTCGCCGCAGTAATACCGGCCAATGTCTGCTGGCAGGCCTCAAGCTGATTTAACTGTAATTTTTGCTCTTCAACTTTCTTGCTGGCAGGTCCAGCAGCATCGCGGAAAGCCTGTTGCTCGGCGGTACCTGGGGCCGGGTCCAATGCATTCCAGCGTTGTTCAAGCGCAATAAACTGTCCGGCGTATTGTGGCGACCAGACACTTTCAGAGAGCGTTTGCATGCTACTGGTGATTTGCCTGATTGAAGCCTGATACAACTCCGTTTTTTCGATACCCGCATGATGTTCACTGAGTCGCCTTTGCAACAGGCGAGCTGCAACTTTATCGCGATTTTTTATTTTGGTCAGGCAAGCTTGCATTTGTTCAGGTTGCTGCAAGCGCTCGGCAGCTGCCAGCCGTGTGGAGTGATGTTGCGCTTCGGCTACCACTCGAACCAGACCCGTCTCATCATCAATTTTCTGCAATGCTGCAGCCCGATCATCCTCATCAGGTGAAGCACAGGCGATCAGATGTCGACATTCGGGTGAGCTTTCCATGATTGGCTTGATACCCGCAGCTGGCTGTTGACCATCGCTTAGTTGCAATACTGAACCGAACTGCTTTTTCAATGCAGCCTGTAAAGTATCCGGCACCGGCCTGTCTTGAGCCTCTGTACTTGCGGGCGCATCAATCAGCTTACTGACCAAATCGGCAAGCATCTCCAGATCAGTTATTTTTGCCAATGCTGCCAGACGCACACTCGCGTCTTCGTCGTTTTCCACAGCATTGGCCAACTCAGCCTGATAGCGCTGCGGCTCGGCCATCTGCTCGATTGCCGTCAAGCGATCTGCCGCTTCACGCGCATTGAGGTCTGGTTTAATCAATCCTTTTAACACGATGCACTCTCGAACTATCTCGAAATCCCCAGGCGGGTGGGACTTTTCAGGAATTTTACAGGACCAGCAAAACCGGGCTGGCAGACCGGACGCCTATTCTAGCAAGCAATTTCACCTGACTTCATATTGAGGTTGAAATCACGATTGGCTGCACACTGAGATAAATCGCTGCAAAACAACAGGCAAAGCCAGTCATAGTGACCGATTTCACAACCAGTTCCGGGGCTAAATGCCGATAAATACTTCATATTTGAACGGGTTCCACAGTTTTATCTCACATGGCAATACAACAGGCTATCGCACTGGAGCAGGCAGGAGCACCTCCAGGCACAGAACAATTACTAAAACAGCTGGACAGCGTACTCCTGGGCAAGCAACACCAGGTTATGCTGTCGGTTGCCTGCCTGGTTGCGGGTGGCCACTTACTGGTGGAGGACCGGCCCGGTGTGGGCAAGACCACATTAGCACAGGCGATTGGCCAATCATTGGGACTCGAATGGCAACGTCTGCAGTTTACCAACGACTTGCTACCAGCTGACATCACCGGGGTCTCCATTTTCGACCAGACCAGCAGTGACTTTCGATTCAGGCCCGGACCTGTGTTTACACCGATACTGCTCGCTGATGAAATCAATCGCGCTCCACCACGATCACAGAGTGCCTTGCTTGAAGCGATGGAGGAAGGTCAGGTAACAGTCGACGGCAACACTTATCCTCTTGGCGAACAGTTTTTCGTCATCGCAACACAGAATCCTGCAGATCGCTCCGGCGCTTACCCGTTGCCGGAATCACAGCTAGACCGGTTTCTTGCCGCTATCGAACTGGGTCTGCCAGATGCGGAAGTGGAAAAACAATTGTTACTGCATGGCGATCAACGTGCCCATGCAATGGCGCTGGATGCCGTATGCGATAGCAAGATGCTGCTGCAATGGCAAACAGCTGCAAGAAAAGTGCACTTGTCCGAAGCTGTAGCTGATTATGTCATGGAGTTGTTGGCGCAAACGCGTAAGGACAGCCGTGCCGGCTTGAGTCCTCGTGGAGGATTGAATCTGGTAAAGATGACAAAAGCATGGGCCTTTTTAAACGGTCGTTCCATGGTATTGCCTGATGACGTACAAGCAGTCTTTCCAGCGGTCGCAGCCCACCGACTAACCGGCTCGGTCAGCAGTGGCAAACACCTGGCGCATGAAATTCTCGACACAGTCGACCTGAACTGAAGCCCATGCAGCGATCGCGGCTTTAGCGAAAAGGTGTGAATCATGTTGGAATCATTGCAAACCATCGGGCGCCGTGGTCGGGTCAATACAGACCACTTCCACGGTGGGGATCGTTCTGGCAGCACAGGCGACACTGAGACGACAGTTGATAGCAGTGGGGATCGCGTAAAGCAGCGCTTTTTTCGCGACCGTCCGCTGGACGCCACACCTATCAGTCTGACTCACGACAGGATCTATATTTTACCCACGCTACGTGGCCTGATGTTCATCGGTGGCTTACTGGTGATGCTGGTAACTTCCATGAACTATGGCTTGGGCCTTGGCTATGCGCTGTGTTTTTTGCTGACGGGCCTGTTCAGCGCAGCACTGCTTGCAACCTTTCGTAATGTTCAGGGCGTTACTCTGGTAGCGGTGAACAGCAGGCATTGTGTGCTGGGCGAAAAAATCCAATTCGAGCTGGAATTAAAAAATCCCAATCGCCTTGATATGCACATGCTGGCGGTATCAGATCGTGCCGGTAATATGCTCGAAGAACCTTGTATAAGTACACAACAATCCATGACACCCGTACTTTCGGTGGCTTCCGTTAAACGTGGCTGGCAACACCTCGGGCGCCTTCGTGTAAGAAGTGAATATCCGATCGGGCTGTGGTTTGCCTGGGGCTACTGGCATGTCCCCGTGTCAGCACTGGTGTTACCCGCCAGCGAGAACGATGCCCCTGCGCTACCGCAGATAACCGCGCACCTGAGCGAGGAAACATCCTCATCGTCCCGGCAATCACAGGTGACATCGGGCGAGGTTCATGCGATACGGCCTTACCAGGCTGGCGATAATCTCGCCAGCATTCACTGGAAAGCCACTGCCCGGGGCCAGGGCCTGCAAACCCGCGAGTTCGAGGAAAGCCAGCTTCCACAAAGTATGGAATTGCATTGGCGAGACACAGCTGACCTCGTGGACATTGAACAACGCATATCCCGACTCGCAGCCTGGTGCCGACAATGTGACAGCGAGCATCGGCTATTCAGCTTACATCTGCCGGGACTGCCGGCAATCAGCAACACAGAGGACGATGGTAAAGACGCGTCTGCTCATCTGCATGAGTGCCTGAAAGCGCTGGCACTACTTGATACAAACGGGAAGGGGCGATGATGAGCTTGCAACCCGGCAGCATTTCAAAACACTTTAAACAGCAACTACCGGACTGGCTTCCAGGTAATCGCTCGAGCGTTGATTCAAACGTTCATTCCAATAAGGCTGCCAACACCACGACAGCACGCGAGACGCTGGACCAGCAATCCTTTCATTGGCTCGCAGCTCTGGTGTTGCTGGCACAGATGCCACACTACGCCCATCTGCCCTGGTGGGTATCAATTTGCGGGAGCGCAGTGGTGGCAATCTGGATGTTCGCCTACCGCAACCCACAGGGTCGACTCTATCAGGGCGTTCAGCGTACTCATGTACTGGCACTGGTGGCGCTGTCAGGAGCGGCAGCGGTGCGTTTGCATTACGGCTACTTTCTTGGCCGTGATCCCTGCGTTGCCATGCTCTTTCTGCTAACTGCCTGCAAGTTCGCCGAAACACGACATACCAAAGACGCCAGCCTGCTGATATCGCTCAGCGGTTTTCTGTTGCTGACACAATACTTCTATTCGCAGACAATCATGGCAGCAATCGCTACACTGCCAGCCGTAATCAGTCTGGGCGGCGCACTTTTCGCTATTACCAACCGGCGCTTTCAGCCGCCGCCACTGTCGATTGTAAAATCCGTTTGCAAGCTACTACTTCAGGGCATGCCGATTGCCATTGCCCTGTTCCTGCTGTTCCCGCGACTGCCCGGCCCACTGTGGAACCTGCCAGCAGATTCACAAGCGCAGACCGGTTTGTCGGACAGCATGACGCCTGGCGCAATATCGCAATTGTCGCAATCCTCCGCAGTGGCTTTCCGGGTTGAATTCGAGGGCGCGGTGCCGGCACCCCATGAACGCTACTGGCGTGGCCCGATATTGCCCCAGTTCGATGGTCGCACCTGGTCTGCAGCACAACGACTGCAACCATTGCTAAACCCGCCCGTGCCACCGCCCAACCACGAAGACAGTATTGCTTATACTGTTACACAGCAACCCAACCAGCAACACTGGCTGTTTGCACTTGAGCAGGCCAGCTCCATGCCGTTTATGCCTGATCAATTATCAGCTGATAACAACAGCGACCGGCAAGCTTCATCACGCAAATTACCTTTTAACTCACGCTTTACATCAGACCTTCAGCTGATCACAAGCAAACCACTGACTCGAGCAGTACGTTATGGCATGGTTTCACAGCCCTCTGCCAGATTGCAGAGCAGCCGAGCTCCTTCGCCCGCGCTGACGCAAATCGCCGGGCGCAATACACGAACAGTGCAATTTGCGTTGGAGCAACGTCGGCAAAGCAACTCGGACCTCGAGTACGCCAACAAGTTGCTGCAGTGGTTCAATCAGGAACCCTTCCACTACACACTGAAACCTTCTCTATTGGGTGCGGCACCCGTAGATGAGTTTTTGTTTTCCAGTCGCCGCGGATTCTGTGAACACTACGCATCGGCATTCACCCTGATGATGAGGGCGGCCGGTATTCCCGCGCGGGTTGTAACCGGCTATCTGGGCGGTGAGATGAACGGTGACTATATGATAGTGCGGCAGTCCGATGCTCACGCCTGGTCAGAGGCGTGGATAGATGGCGCTTGGCAACGCTTCGACCCCACGGCCGCAGTGGCTCCCTCAAGAGTGGAGCAAGGTATTGCATCAATGGGTTCATCCGAGCCTGTTCCGGCATTGGCCAGACGCGGTGCGGGTATGTTGCGCCAGTGGCAGCTAAAGTGGGATAGCGTGAATCACAGCTGGCACCGCATGGTCGTGGAGTTTGACTCTTCCAGTCAGACCTCTCTGTGGAAGCGCAGCGGTCTGGGCAAACCCAGCGCCCTGCATCTGGTGTTGGCAACTTTGGCCTTTGCCGCTATCTGGTCACTTGCCATGCTTTACCGTTTGAAGCCGCCGGTACGAAAGCAGACAGCTGTGGAGAAACTATGGGCAGGCTCTTGCGATGACTTTGCCAAACAGGGTTTGCCAATTGGCAATTCCGAAGGCCCCAGACACTATCTGGAGCGATTGCAATCTCATTGGCCTGATCAGGCCAATGAGATCACCGCCTTGTTCAAGGGTCTGGAGCAATTGCGCTTTGGTCACGGCCCGGCTGAGCAAGCCGAAAGACTGCTGCGGGAGTGCAAGCAACAACGTGAATGGTTACGCGAAAATATACAACCGTTAGCTTCACACCTGCCAACAGCCACAATACCACGAGTTTCAACAGCACCAGCGCTGCCAATTGGCACGAAACCATAAAGGTTCACCGCTTTGCTGCGACAGGGCATCAGGCATACCGCTATACTAGACCCATGTTTTATTCACATTCGGATCTGGACCGGCTCGATCATCTTCGCGCCGATAAAACCGCGATAAGCAATTTCTGGTCAAACCCTCAGACCCGGGTGATCCCGCTGTGGCAAAACAAGGTTTTGGTGGAACGAAAATCCCCCGCTGCTCCAAAGGCCTGTTCCCTGCCTGTATCCTCATTACCGGAATCTGCACAGAACAGAACGTTCCTGGGATTCGACGGAAGCAACCACTGGTTTGCCGCCGAACTTGACAAGCAGCAACCCCGACTGGACACATTACTGCAGGATTCGGCACACGACGCCGCGGTTTCAGAATTCGAAGACTTGAGAGTTGCAGGCCCGCTGTTACCTGCGACCGAAGGTTCCCTGCTGGTGTACGCAAGAGCGATCAATATCTGGCAGAACAACTCTCACTTCTGCTCACGTTGCGGGCACCCCGCAAAACTTGGCAATGCCGGTCATTTGCGAACATGCAGTCACTCAGATTGCGGCTACATGATATTTCCACGCACCGACCCGGCGGTGATCATGCTGGTGGTTGATGGCAATGACAATTCACGTTGCCTGATGGGTCGCAACAAAGCATGGCCCTCAGGCGTATTTTCCACACTCGCCGGATTTGTTGAAGCGGGCGAAACACTGGAAAATGCAGTGGCACGGGAGGTCCAGGAAGAAACCGGCGTGAGGGTCGATGAGATCCAGTATGTGGCATCCCAGCCCTGGCCATTTCCTCGCTCTATCATGCTCGGATTCAAAGCCATAGCGCGCAGTACCGAGCTTGATATTAATCAGGATGAGCTGGACGACGCACGCTGGTTTACACGTGAGGAAATGCGTACCTTCGGAGACTGGGGCGAGGAATCAGAACGCCTGAAACTACCACGGCCTGATTCTATTGCGCGCTACCTGATTGATTCCTGGCTTGCCGAAGAAACCAGTTAAAACAAGCCTGACAATATCAGTTGTACACTGATCAGTTGCACACTGATAAGGCAGTTTCGTCCAGACCTGCACAACTCAACAGTGGTTTGCTGACTCTCAGACAGGTTTCATCTCCGGCTTCCAGCGTTAACTCCAGCTCGTCGCGGCCATCAGCCACTCTTAAATTCGGTGGAAAAGACGAGTAGGACTGGTTGGGTACGGAATGGCAGGTAACCTCTATTTGATAAGTGCCCGGGTCCAGCTGAAACTCGCGACGGTCACCTTCCTCAAGCTTCATAATGGTTTCACCATCGACTTTGAGCAGATGCAGGAATAATTGATCAGACACGTTATCATTACTCCTGACCCTGACTGTTGCAGCGCTGGCTTCATCTGATACGGCCGGCAAACCGTACCCGTCGTTGTCATCCAGTGCTTCCAGTTTTTTGGCAACACCACAGGATACGAGACTGGCCCCGATAATACACAGGAGCAACAATTGCGTATTGCGTGTTATCACCTTGCAAAAGTGAGTCTTCATACTGGCATATCCATTATTTCAAATATTGCTGAGTCGTAAAATTCGCCGCTGTGTTGTACGCCATGAGTGATACAAATGCCTGGCTGCACACCTCACAACCAATCATAATAGTTTTCAGGCAACGGTGTTATCTCACCTGCTGTCGACCAGCCGTTCTCAGCTGCCCATTGTGCAATTGCATCGATTCTCTCCTGGTGCAAGGGATGAGTCGCCATGAATGCATCAAACGTAGTTTCCTGTTCAGCAGTAGCACCGCTCAACTGATACAGGACTTTGAATAACTCATCCGCTCCGTTGACATGACCATAGAGCTGATTTACGGCACTCAGAGCTGCGCGGTCCGCTGCGCGCTCCATATCACGGCTGAATTTCATCTGTGCAACCATACCGGTTTTGTTCAGCAGATTGCCAACCGCGCCAGCACCGGTGCTTCCGGTCAAAGCCATCAGCGCTGCCATACTGGCCAGACCACCGCCCAAACCCGCTACCGGGTCACGATGCAATACATGGGAAATTTCATGAGCTACGACCATGGCCAAGGCGTTCTCATGTGGCAACTGCCCGAGTAGCCCATTGTAAAAGACAATATTTCCACCGAACGTTGCATAAGCATTAAAAACACCATCAGGATTATGATGAAGGTTGAGTTCGATATCTTCAGGCACCTCCAACAATGGACTCAACCGCTGTACCAGCGTGTTGAGGTACTCCTGCATCGCCACAGACTCAGACCCTGCCCCGCTAAAATCATAAGTGACATGTTGCATCAATGCCTGTTCATAGCGAAACGGAATCAGCCTGCCCAACCTGGAGGCGAACAAGTTAGCGAGCACCACCACCAACACGATAATCACAACGGCCGCAGCAAGCAGCTTCAGCAGGTGAGCCACCGGATTATGCTCCGTGACATTGATTCCCTCAGGTGATTGGCGGTTCTCGTAGCGCATTAAAAATACCTGTTTCAGCTGCCAGGATTCGCTGGAATACTGATACCGGAGGGTGTCAGCGCTGTGCCATATGCCAGCACTTCGATGGATGCCAGACGCCCGCTACCAACAGAAGTTGTTTCATACTTAATGTTAAAGACATAGTCAGCACCCACAGCCCTTGCCTGCTTTTTCATGCGCAACAAGGCTTCCCGTCGCGCACGATCAAGCAATGACTCATAGGAGACAACGGCTCCACCGAAAAAATTAACCAGGCCTGCAAGGAAGGATTTGAAGTAATCCGAGGCAATAACTACATTACCAACGACCAACTGCTGCTGGTAAGCCTTGTCTACCGGCGGGTAGCGACTGGCAATGGCAGGTATTGAATTAAATTCAATTTCCAGCTTTTGGATGGAGCGATAGTGACGACGCTCTGCCAGACTGCCGAAGGCATAGCCAACGACCAGCAATACCAGAAAACTGACAATTTCAAACATGAGTTGTCACCTGATTGGTGCCTGCTGCATGATTCTGCGCGTCGTCCAGCTTCACGGCCGTACCATAAACATAAATCTCCGCCGCACCCGAGGTAATGCTGGACGTGGAGAACCGCACATTGAGCACGGCATTGGCACCCATTGACTCTGCCTGTTTCAGCATTCTCTGCATCGCTTCCTGACGTGAGTCCTGCAAAAGCTCTGTATAGCCTTTCAGCTCGCCACCGAATATATTTTTCATTCCCGCCATAATATCGCGGCCGACGTGCTTGCTGCGCACTGAACTGCCCTGCACCAGCCCTAAATGGGCTTCGATCTTGCGGTTCGGGAGAATTTCAAGGTTGGAAACAAGCATCTGATTTTCCTGGTGGAAGCCATTGTCGATACGCAGGTATTGTACAGCGACTGGCCGAGCTGCTGCACCTGTGTAAACATGGCAAGTGCCCGGTGCTTGCCCGGCTACGCTACCGGCATAGCGTTACATCGGCAATGACCGCATACTTGGCCACAAGAAACAGGCAAAAACCCCACAACCAGTCAACTTCAGGAATTACCGGGAACAAAAGTGCAATCGGCCACATCCTCAGACACCGCGGCATCGGCCATGCAATCACATTTACTATGGGTCGTAGCACTGCAGGCCGAGGCGACGCCACTGATCGAGCATTATCAGTTGAAAGCCCGGAAAACCCGTGCTTACCGCCTTTACGAGTCAACCAGCGTCACACTCATAATTTGCGGTATCGGTGAACTGGCTGCCGCCAGCGCAACATCCTACGCTTTAGGTTCGTTGCCTCACTCAAGTGTCGCTATCAATATTGGCGTCGCAGGTTCCGACCACGCCATCGGAACGATTTACCATGCCAGTAGCATTGCAAAACAAACAATGAATGACTTTTCAGAACATTCAAAGGGAATTTTTTATCCGCAGCTACCATTTAAAACCGATATTCCGGGACTTGCAATCAAGTCTGTCGGGAATCCGTGTACTGCATACCAGCCCGACCAGTGCTTTGAAATGGAAGCGTATGGTTTTTGTTTCGCAGCCAGACAATTCCTGGCTGCAGAACAGGTGCAGTGTTTAAAAATCATTTCGGACAACCCGACAACACCGCTATACAAATCAGGCAACAAACAAAGCCTCTCAATAACAAAAGCCGCGATCAACGACCTGATGACCCGGAACCTTGTTTCCATTACTCGTTTTGCCGGCCAATTGCTGGATTCCAGCCAGACAGGCTTTCCACAAATGGAACAACTTGAGAAAACCTGTGACCGCTTTATTGCACATGTTGAAAAACAAATGAATAACAAACTGCACTTCACACGGTCACAACAGGAACAACTAGGAAAACTGATCAGACGCTACCAGGTACTGGGCAAGTCACTACCGCAGCATCTACAGATAAAGAACGGCTCTGAACTGATTAGTGCACTTGATAACGGCATCAGCACCCTCTTGCCCGAATACAACAATAACAAGCTCTCCAAGCGGGCGCTCAAACCAGAAACATGAACGACACAGCCTACGTTGAGCGCAGCATAGCTAATACGCCACAGGTTCAGGCAATACTTGCCCGTGCACAGCCAAAAAACATCATAGAGATTGATCGTTTCGGAGAAGTGTTTAATCCTAAATCACAGAATTTCCGCCTGCAAAAGCTGAACCCGGCGTTGATACTGGCAGAAAAACACGGGAAATTCGTACTGCCAACACCCGAAGGGTACGGTATTGGCGGCTGTAACAATTACTATTTCTCGCATATGATGAATTGCATCTACGACTGTCGCTATTGTTTTCTTCAAGGCATGTACCAGTCCGCTAATCACGTTGTGTTTACCAATTTCGACGCATTCTTTAACGAGATAGAACTGACCTGTCACCTGCATGCAGACGAACCCGTTTGGTTTTTCTCTGGCTACGATTGCGATTCCCTGGCATTGGAGCCCATCACACATTTCATGTCACATTGTCTGGATTATTTTTCACATTCCAGTAAAGACAAGTGCGAAACCAACGGCACAGCACCAGCCAATGCTTATTTGGAAATACGCACCAAAAGCACACAAATCAGGAATCTGCTAAAACGCGAACCACAGGGCAACTGTGTCATTGCTTACAGCCTTTCACCTCAACCCATCGTTGAAGCCATTGAACATAAAACCCCTTCCCTGCACAAAAGACTTGACGCTCTGAAAAAATTACAACAACAGGGCTGGCCTATCGGACTACGTTTTGATCCTTTGATCGCAGCTGCCAATTTCGAGCAGCTCTATACAGACATGTTCGATGAAGTTTTTGACCTGCTCGACATGAGCAGAATACATTCAATCAGCCTGGGTACTTTCAGATTGCCAAAACCATTTTTTAAAAAAATAATCAAGCTCTACCCCGAAGAACCTATGCTGGCTGTCAATCTGGAGCAAACAACCTCAGAACCACCACACAATAACAATACAACAGCAAACAGGCAGTCGATGATAAGTTACCCGCAATCGCTGGAGGAGGACATGATGGGTTTTTGCAGTAATCGAATTCTGTCAGCTATAGACAGCTCCCGCTTTTTCCCCTGCCACACATGAGCCGTACAATCACAAGCAACAGCCGAACTTGCTTACTAAGCGGTTCGAGCCGCGGGATAGGCGCTGCGACTTGCAAAAAACTGCTGATGGCCGGCCATCAAGTGCTGGGTTTATCAAGACAACCGACCACAGGAATCAACGATCAACTACCGGAATGCTTACAACAGAATTTTTCCAGCATCGAGTGTGATGTTTCAGATAGTGCACAATTGCAGCAGGTTATTCCACACTTACTACGAGACTATACAATCGACAGCGTGATCTGCAATGCTGGCATCGGACGCTTTGGCTCACTGGAGGAGTTTTCACTGGAACAGATAAACCATTTACTGAATACCAATTTACTGTCACATATTTTTTTGTGTCGCCTCCTGTTACCTTCATTAAAAACCTGTAGTCGCAGTGACATTATTTTTATCGGTTCGGAATCCGCCCTTGCCGGAGGACGATACGGAGCAGTCTACAGTGCGAGCAAATTCGGATTGCGTGGTTTTTCTCAAGCATTGCGCCACGAGTGCGCAGCTGCCAATTGCCATATCGGCATGGTAAACCCCGGCATGGTGAGAACCGGTTTTTTTGAACCGCTGGAATTTGAACCGGGCGCTAGTGACGACAACGCTCTGCTAGGCGATGATGTTGCTAATGCTGTTTTACAATTGCTTGAATCACCTGACCATGCAGTCATCGAGGAAATAAACGTCAACCCACTGAAAAGGGTTGTCAAAAAGAAGAGTAAAAACTAGTGGAAGCATCAAACCTTCTGGGCCCGCAAGCTTTCTTAAGGGAAATTTCACTCAAGCACGATAAAATCGACAATTACAACCGATTCCCTTTTACGCTTTCTGCGATAGGGCAATTAGAGCGCCTGCAATTTTCGCCAGAGGTGACTTTCATTATTGGTGAAAACGGCAGCGGCAAATCTACTATAGTCGAGGCGATCGCTGTGGCTCTTGGCTTTAATCCCGAAGGCGGAACGAAAAATTTTGGTTTTGAAACTCACAGCAATCACTCGGATCTGTACCAGTACCTGCGCCTGGTGAAATCCATAAAAAAACCCAAGGACGGCTTTTTCTTAAGAGCTGAAAGTTTCTACAATGTTGCAAGTAATATTGAAGACCTTGACAAAGACGACCCCGAGGCCAGAATTTCACCGCCACCCATTATTGACGCTTATGGTGGACTGTCCCTGCATCAACAATCACATGGAGAGTCCTTTCTTGCACTAATGCTGAATCGTTTTTTCGGTAACGGACTTTATATTCTGGACGAACCCGAAGCGGCGCTTTCGCCACAGCGGCAACTCGCTGTATTAAAAAGAATGCATGAATTGATCAGCAAAAACTCACAATTCATCATTGCGACCCATTCGCCTATTTTAATGGCTTATCCGGGTGCTCTTATTTACCAGATAAACGATGGTGTTTTCGAGAACATCAGCTTTCAGGATACCGAGCATTTTAAAATTACAAAATCTTTTCTCGACAATCCCGAGCGAATGATAGACAGGTTGTTCGAGAACAACGAAACGCAAGACCAGGCAGACAGCAGCGAGAATTAGCCCTTCCAGAATTTGCTCTTCCTTTACGCAAAAATGATGAAACAACTGATATTTTTAATTTATATAAACTATTTTCGAGTTAATGCCTGGTCAAGATCCCATAAAATATCATCAATATTTTCAAGGCCGACAGAAATCCTGATCATATCTGACGACACGCCGGCCGCACGTTGCTGGTCTGTATTCAACTGGCGATGAGTGGTGGACGCAGGGTGAATAATGAGGGTTTTTGCATCTCCTATATTGGCCAGGTGACTGAGAAAACAAGCGTTATCAATAAATCGCTCGCCTGCCTCAAAACCGCCTTTGACACCAAAAGTTAAAACAGCGCTGGCCCCTTTAGGCATATAGGTTTGTGCTAATTCGTAATAGCGGTTCTGCGCAAGGCCCGGGTAATTCACCCAGGCAACCTTGTTGTGTGATTGCAAAAATTCTGCAACCGCCATGGCATTCTGGCAATGGCGATCCATTCTTACATGCAATGTTTCTACGCCTTGTAAAAAAGCAAAGGCATTGAACGGGCTCATACTCGGGCCTAGTGTTCGCAAATACTCCATACGCGCTTTCATGGTGAATGCAAAGTCGCCGAAAGTTTCATAGAAACGGACACCGTGATAACCATCTGAAGGGTCTATCATCTCTGGAAAACTGCCGTTGTCCCATGGAAATTTTCCTGACTCAACCAGCAATCCACCGATAGATGTACCATGACCTCCAATAAATTTGGTCGCTGAATGAATAACAATATCGGCACCATGATCAATAGGCTTGCACAAGTAGGGAGAAGGCACCGTATTATCAAGCACCAAGGGTATTCCGGCGTCACGCGCTATATCGGCAACCGCAGTTATGTCAAGCACGTTTAGATTAGGATTCCCTACCGTTTCTGCATACAGCAGGCGGGTTCTGGGCGTTATTGCTTTGGCAAAATTCAGGGGGTCATCAGGGTCAACAAAATGAGTTGTTATCCCCAATCGCCTGAAATTCACATCCATTTGCGAGAAGCTGCCTCCATATAGAGTTCTGGCAGCGACAATTTCATCACCGGCATTTACCAGAGTGAGCAAAGTAATCATCTGTGCCGACATACCGGATGCCACCGCCAGGGCTGCGCGACCATGCTCAAGTGCTGCGACCCTTTCTTCCAGCACCGCATTTGTCGGATTACTCAGACGGGAATAGACATTGCCGAATGTCTGCAGATTGAAAAGGCTTGCAGCATGATCCGCATTATCAAAAACGTAAGAACTCGTCTGATAAATAGGCGCTGCACGGGAGCCGGTCACGGCATCAGGAATCTGCCCGGCATGCAGGCAAAGTGTTTCATCTGAAAATACTCGATCTTCCTGATCGTAATTTTCCTGATCGCTGCCCGGATAGTTTTCAGGGTTCTGCGGCCGCATATTCTGCCTAGGGGTATCAGACATGACGCGGCCTCTTTGCAGAAATGATGTTAGTGTTCACGCCGGCATAGTTAAGGCCGCCAAAAATTCGAGCATGTTCAATTTTGGTACAACGGTCCATCACAACCTGCAAGCCAGCAGCTTCGGCGAGTTGCCGGGCATCTTCATTAATCACGGTTAACTGCATCCACAGACACCGTGCCCCGATAGCCACTGCCTGCTCAGCCAAAGCAGGCATATCCTCACTGCGACGAAAGCAATCGACGATATCAACCGCTACCGGCACCGAGGCCAGATCAGGATAAGCTTGCCGCCCGAGTATCTGATCAGCTTGCGGGTTAACCGGAATAACGTTGTAACCGTGCTCAATCAGGTATTTGGCTGCAAAAAAACTTGGCCGATGAGGCTTGTCTGAGAGGCCCACCATTGCCACCACGTGGCTGGAACCCAGGATATTGCGGAGTTTTTCTATTGTATCCATGCCTTGGCAATCGTGGTTTCAGTGGAGTGGCAGCGCAGCTGTCGAGAACACCCAAACCCTTAAAAGTCAAAATGGAAGTCAAAATGGGATCGGAGTCGCTGGATACAGCAACAATTTCAGCCAACACTCAGGCCTTATAGAATGACAACTATTCCGCTGTCAGGCAAGCTGCATTGCAAAGCAGCCATAGTGGCACGGTGCATCATTGCGTCGAAGCTGGCACCTTGCTCCACAGTGGCACCTATCCTTAGCGGCAGTTCCCTGCCAAATTGACTTTCCAGATTGACTTGAATCGCTTTGTGCACACGCTCAAGTAATCCAGCCAGAGAATAACGCTCAGCACTACTGATCAGGCAAATCAGCTCTTCAGGAAAACGTTGCGCCACAATGTCATTTACACGCAATTCACTTTGAAGTAGCTGATGTATATTCTGGATAATTTCAACGTTATCAACACTTGCCAGCGAATCTGTAGCACGCAGCTGTATAACAACAACAGCAAAGGGCGTCTCACCTCGCTGGCTAGCAGCATGAAGAAGACGACCGGCCTCATCAAGATAATTCTTGTTGTAAATCCCGGTTCGGCAATTCCTGAGCGCGTCGTGATTCAACGTTACAAGCCTGTGTTGTTGACTTAAAGACGCCCTTACAAGACCAACAACCTCCTGTTCAAGTGTGTAGCGTTGATCTATCGCTGTAACCCCCAGCTGTTGCCACAGATATTTGAGTTCGCAGCTTTGCGCATCCAGCAAGGTAAACATTGAAAAATATTCATTGCTCGCTATGGCCTCTTCCAGCTGCGCTGGAAAATTATCATAATCATGATAACTACGCTCACCACTACTATTTAAAACCACAGTTGAAGCAGAAGCTCTCTCATTTGAGCATTCATCCACAACATCTATCTGATGAAGTTGATCAACACACGTCACACTGTATCCAAGGTTTTGATAGAGTCGCTGCGTGTAGCCGTTGAAATCTCCAACCAACCATAACTTCTGGTGTACATGACTTCCGATTTGGTGAGAGATATCGCGTAGTTTTGCTGCTCCACTTTCATCATTAGCGATTACAGCGACTACGTTCGGCGGTAGGGGGCTGCGACGTGCCGCGACAAGATCATCAGCCACTACGACCACAGGCAGCGCCTGAGTTGCGGCTGCAGACATCAGTAGCTCGCTCTGTTTATTTGTCGCACCGAAGGGAATCAATCCCAGTTCCAACAGTCCGACATTACAACGGCTGCGGCATTCAGCTGAATTGGTAACACTTTTAACCCGGGCCTGAATATCCGTGTGAAGTCCTAAATTACTATCTGCCAGACAGAAAAATTGCACCTCGACTGGCCTATATTTCACGGATGCCGAGTCTCGGCGCAGGTGACGCACAGTTTCCTCGCTCTGCTCAAAGGCCTTTGAGCGCTGAACGACGGTGGATAATTGACGAGTGTTGCCTTGCATGCAAAAAAAATCCCGATGGGTAGTTTAGTTATCGGCTTATGGCCATTTTTCTGGCATCTTCCCGTCACGCACAAATCGGTTACACTGTGAATTGCTTCATATTTATAAAACAATGACAGATATTTCCATGCCCTTTATCAGTCCTGCTAACAGGGTCAGCAAGCTGGCCAACAAACCCAGCGATAGCAAAGCGGCTGCACTGCACACCTCCGACCTGCCCAGAGGTACAGGAAAAAGATACAAATTACGCAAAGCGGCAGTACTGATACCACTGCTGAGACACGCTGACCAGTGGCAAGTTCTCTACATCAGGCGCAGCAAAAATGAAAAAGACCGGCATAGCGGTCAGGTCGCTTTTCCCGGAGGTGCTTGCGATAAGGGCGATGTTGATGCTGTGGATACAGCACTGCGCGAAACGCGTGAAGAAGTCGGTATTCGGCGAGATAAAATTCGCGTTGTCGGTGTGCTACCGGATTATGAAACTATCAGTTACTTTCGTGTTACTCCAGTTGTAGGCTTGCTGCAATGGCCCTGCACAATGAAACTGCAGGACAGCGAAGTCGCACGAGCCTTTACGATTCCGCTGGACTGGTTAATGGACAGCAGCCACTACGAACTTCGCGAAAGACCAGCGTCACCAAACAACCAGGGTCTTTCTACAGCTGAGTCCAAACGCTCAACTATCGTCTACTTTGATGAATATGATGGTGAAATATTATGGGGTGCCAGTGCAAGGATGACACTCAACTTCTTACATGCATTACGCAATGGAGACTTACTAATTCCAGGTTACGCCCCGCCAGCCTCAAGTCATTAAGCCAATGTGGCAAGTGCAGCGTGCACACGACTTATAGCGAGCTCAAGTGTACTGCGGGGACAAGCAAAATTCAGCCGAAGGTGCTGGGGCTGCCTGAACTGCTCACCCGAAGAAAAACCCAGTCCGTGGCTTTCAAAAAATCCGCTAGTGTCATTAAGACCGAGCTTTGATGCGTCAATCCATGCCAGATAGGTTGCATCCAGCGATTGCAACTCCATGCCATCAATCTTTGCGAACTCTTCCACCAGATAAGCGTAGTTGCCACGCAAATAGTCCAGTAATCCCTGACGCCACGGCCGACCTGAAGCAAAGGCTGCTTCTGCGGCAGTGTAAGAAAGCGTAGACACCGGAGGTATTACTTCAGCGCAGGCAGCCTGGAATTTCTGCCGTAATTCGGGGTTAGCAATAATACCGTAAGAACAATTGACCCCTGCCAGATTGAACGTTTTACTGGCAGACATCAAAGTCACAACCGATTCGCTGTTGGCAGCTGCAAGAGCTGTGGGCTTATGTGGTGTCGCACCGTTCAAGACCAACCCGCAATGTATTTCATCTGATGCGACAACTGCGCCAACAGAATCCGCAATAGCGCAGATCTCACGCAGTTCCGCCGGCGTGAATACCGTGCCTGTCGGGTTGTGCGGCGAGCAAAGCATAATCAGTGAAGTGTTTTCATTTACTGCCTTGCGCATCGCTTCAATATCGTAGGTCCAGCGTTTGCCCTCGACGCGTAAAGGCACTTCAACAAGCTTGTGCCTGGCCTGATCATGCACCTGAAAGAAATGATGGTATATGGGCGGGTTAGTAATAATCTCACTACCTTGCCTGGCATAAGCTCTTACACAAGCGGCCAATCCCGCCACGACACCCGGTATCCAGATAATCCATTCTTTTTCTATATTCCAGCAAAATTCTTCTTTCAGGTGCAACCGTAAACCGCAAAATAAATTTTCCGACGCATGCGTGTACCCCATGACGGGATGCTCAAGACGTTCCAGCATAGCGTTGCGTATTTCGTCAGCAATTGGGAAGTCCATATCTGCCACCCATAGTGGCAAAACGTCACGCTCGCCATACTTATCCCATTTAATACTGTTCGTATGACGTCTATCGAGCACCTTATCGAAGTAGGATGAATCGTAATTCATTGTTATAAGAGCCTGTGGTGGAAGAAGCTGGCTGTTAAACGAAACTCAATTTTACTATGACTACCTGAATGGTACTTGTAATCGAGTATAATATCCGTTCGTGTCTGTAAGACAGTATTCAGTATCAATCAGTAAGAGGTATATTCCTATGTCAGTAGCAAAAGTTACAGAAGTAATCGCGTCCTCCAGCAAAAGTTTTGACGACGCCGTAGAACAAGGTATAAAACGCGCAGACAAGACTCTGAAGGATGTCAAAGGTGCCTGGGTTAAAGACCAGAAAGTTGTTGTAGATGGTGGCAAAATTGTTGAATATCGCGTCACTATGAAGGTTTCTTTCGTTTTGAAAGACTAAAAACGGAAAGACTAAAAGCGGAAGAACTAAAAAAGCAAAGATTAACAACCTTATGAATGCATGCCCTCGCATTAGCGAGGGCATTGTCGTTACGCACTCTCATATCAAGACTGGCTCTAACGCTGGCTCTTCTTTACCCAACTCCTCTTTTCGTTTAACCACGTACGCCTCCAGCTCTTCCTTTATAGCCGGGTCCAGCGGCGGTGCTTCAAATTCCTGTAATATTTTTGGCCATATTTCAGTGGCTCGTTGCGTTGCATCTTTAGATCCTGATGCCACCCAATTCTCATGGTTTTGCCAATCACTGAGGAAAGGCTGATAAAACGCATCCTTATATCGAGCCATGGTGTGCTCACAACCAAAAAAATGACCACCGGGGCCCACTTCACGCATGGCATCCAAGCCAATTTCATCGAGATCAATTTTTACAGGCTGAAGAAATTGCGTCATGTGCTGTAGCATTTCGCAATCCACTATCACTTTTTCAAACGACGCCACCAACCCGCCTTCTAGCCAGCCTGCGGTATGGTAAATGAGATTTCCGTGGCCCATCACCGAACCCCATAGAGCCATCTGGGTTTCATAAACAGCTTGCAGGTCAACCGCATTGGATGCATTACAGGCACTGGTTCTGTGCGGTAATTTGTAAAAGCGTGAAAGCTGCCCGCCAGCGAGATTTGCCATAGCATTCTCTGGCGTGCCAAAGGCAGGTGAGCCGGAGCGCATATCAACATTGGACGTGAAACCACCATAAATAACGGGTGTTCCCGGTCTGGTGAATTGTAACAATGCGATGCCGAGCAAGGCCTCAGCGTTTTGCTGCACCAGTGCCCCACCCAGTGTCGCAGGCGTCATGGCGCCCATTAACGTAAACGGTGTTACAGAAACCGGCTGCCCATGGGTGGCCAATTGCATTGCACCATAAGCCATGCTGTCATCAAGTTTGCGTGGAGAATTTACATTGATATTGGTCATCGCACTTGGTGATGCGGCCAGTTCTTCGACACTGATACCACGCGCTATGGCGCACATATTAATCGCATCCAGTGATCGACCCGCACCTATCCCGGTTGAGAAAAACGGTTTGTCTGAATAAACAATGCTGGCTAGCAGGGTATCCAGATGTCGGGTGTTGACTGGCAGATCTGTTGGCGCTACAGCCTGATTGCCAAAGAATGTGATGACGTTGAAATACTGACCAAACTTGACCAGGCTTTCGAAATCACGAATGTTTCCCATACGCCGACCGTTGATATTGTCGTGCACATTGGGTGGGCCGGACACCATACCGAAATTGATAACATCTTCGCCAACCTGCAGGGTATTTGCATCGTTGCGAGGCGTTACCGAGAATTTTTCTGGCGCGCTCGCGATTGCTTCCATTAACAGGCCCCGGTCCATTCGCACCACGCCTGCTGAATCAACATCAGCACCGGCCTTGCGAAACAGATCGAGAGCCATATCCCCCAAAACCTCAATGCCCTGCTCTTCCAGCAAAGTCATGCTTGCTTCGTGGATAAGATTAATTTGTTCCTCATCCAGCGGTTCAACAGGCGCGAAACGGTTACGAAGCACACGTCGTTCGAGCTGAGGCAGTGCCACCTTGGCCACCGCCCCGGTCTTGCGCGCGCGTCTGCGCTTGCGAGGGTTGTTCATTGGGATTCAGTAGTTGTGACAGGAATCAGACATGAATCCTAAAGGGCCAGGCCCACGTTGGCAATGCTACTGTTTCCGACGGCCTTAGCAGCCGCCATATTCAAGCCAATCTGACAAAAAGGCTCATTATCAGAGCAGAATGCCTGCAGGCAGGCAATTCTGGGGGAAGGTAATAAAATTCTGGGGGAAGGCAATAACGATGATCTGCAGCTGTTTACAGATCAATGTTTCCTGAAGGGCTACACAGCGTGTTCAATACCTGCTTGCCGTAGTATCTACCAGCATTGATCAGCGGGTTTGGCAGCACCTTCGACACCCTTGATACCGGTTGAAGTGATGGTGAACGACCCGCAATCGGTATCATTTTCCTGCGCAGCACCGGCTACCGGTTCTGCAATCAACGTATAGGACGAGCGCGTACTGGCACTAACACTTACTGAATAATATCCATTTTCGCTCTCTTCAGCGGCATCCGGATATCCCATTTCCGTCAGGTCCGTTGCATAACGATTGTTTTCAGTAAAGAAGCGTTGTTGCTCACCCGCGATTTCAGACAATAGCGTAACAGCATCGACGCGGCGAGTTTTGTTCATATAAGCAGAATAGCTGGGAATAGCGATTGCGGCAATTATCCCCAAAATTGCTACCGCAATCATGACCTCTATAAGTGTAAATCCACGGCTGTAGATAAGCTTGCTGGATTGGATGTTGTTTTTTCTTGTCAGGTTCATGATGAAAATTCTTTTTTGGTCTAGCGCATGCAGCGCTGCCAGACGCTTACTTGGTTACGCTTGTTGGTTAGCTACGGATATCAGGCGCCAGGTACTGTGCAGTTTCCAGTACGCCCGGTTTTTGGCCTGATCACATAACCCCGTTGAATATGATCTGATCTGGCATTACTGCCCGCAATCGAGGCAAAGCCGTTTACATCAAACACAATACCCTGCAATTGCACTTCTGATTCATCTGCACTGGCACCAGTACCGGCAGGCAATGCAAGCTCACCACAATATTGAACAGTAACACCCGCATCTATATCAACGCTGACACCATGCTCATTGGTTTGATCAAAATCAGCTGACAATTGATCAGCAAGACCTGCCGGTACAACAGGCAAGGGATTGTTAAAAATTCCATTGGGTATCTGCTCCAGCGTGCTAGTCAATGACTGCGCATCCCACATGGTGGCGATAGCAGATTCTGCAGCTTCAAAACTAATGGCTTTCTGTTGAGCATTGCCTGATATTTTTTCGTTAAGGCGCGTACTTTTGAGCGTTGCAACACCGATTATTGTCATTGCAACCAGCAACACAAGGCTTACAACCAGGGCGAGACCCCGCTGGCGATTCACCGGGTTGAATCCCATACTCGGGTTTTGCTTTGCCAACATGGGGTGTCCCTGCACAGGCATTTCCAATTTGCTTGAATTATTCATGCTCTAACGCCTGTTCCTGAGCAATACGGTGGTCGTAAATACACGGCGTGATAGCTTGTCATTGGTCGCATACTCTTGATCAAGCAGAACGTGTGTTTCCTCCACGCTACGCGATCTTATAGGGCCATCAGACCCCACCAGCAATGCAAAACGCACACTGTTTACCATTAGCGGGTCCAGATTCGCATCAAAGGGTACGTAGCTTTCAGAAAACATATCGCCATCGGAATCAATTCCGTACAAAACTCGGAAACCATAGACGCCATCTACCAGTGGCATGTCCGTTGCTGCCGCGGAATTACCACGACATACTATGCGCCACTCAGTGGTATCCAGTCGATAGGTATTAACAGCCAGCCCCCCTTGTGCAGCGGTAGATTGGCCGTTGCAATCGGTGGGCAGTTGAGACCGGACAACGACACTGTCCTGATCAGCTATTGTGAAATCAAAAGGCTCTATTTCCTGACCGGGGGAAAAGCCAGCAAGACGAATACCCCGTTGCATAGCCGATACACCGTATCTGCCATTTTCCTGCATGGTGTTCAGCCCATTAGTGAAACTTGATGAACGGGAACTGCCTACGTAAACATTGATGACGGCACTTATGATTATCAATCCCAATACCAGGGATATCATGAGTTCGATTATCGTCAAACCTGACTGCTTGCGTTTGTCAGCAAAACTTAGGTCTGAGTAGCGCTCGCGATGCAACGTATTGCGGCTCATGGATTGAACCTCACTTGTACGGTCTTCAGATCTTCAATGTCCTGATCTGTAGTTGTACTTCCTTCGTTCCAGGTAATGGTCAATCTGTAATTTGAATTGGACGCACAAGGCGCATCATCACACTCGACTTGCAAACGCCCGGCATTCAAGAGGTTGTTTACACCGTCTTGCGCTTCTCCATCACTACCTATGGATCCACAAGCAATCGAATACAAATCAAAGGCGGCCATCTCATCAGGCTCGCAAGTTTGCGCTGCAACGCCAATTGAAGCCTGACAAAACGGTGCTGGTCGGACATTACAATTCAAACCCGCCGAGTCGTACCCGGCATAGTGCCCTTCAGCTACAGAATCAGGATTGGACCGCATTCGGCTGGCCAGATTCTCGACAAACAGTACAGCCATTGACCGGTTATAGCCGCTGGAGCTGTGTTTAATACCGGTGAGTTGCAAACTTGCCATACCCAATACCCCAAGCGACACAACTACCAGAGCAATAAGTACCTCGATAATGCCCACACCCTGCTGCGCTTCGCGACGGCAAACGCCGGACAACGGTGTGGTATGAGGCGGGTTCAATATATTTTTACTCATGACGACACTGCTAGAGTGATGATTTCGAACTGACGCGACCATTGGCAGATATTGTCACCTGTCGTGCAGGCTGATCTGCAAATTCGATCGTGAACTGGCCGTTTAACGGCACACCGGCAAGATTGGTGCTACCACCTTCATTCGAGAAAAACACCTGATCACTGAAAACCGCATCAGGCGTGACTACGAACCCCATGTCCAGCGGCTCCACCTGAGCCAGAATATCCTCGCCAGCAGGCTCGCGATTGCCATTTCCATTAGCATCCACAAAAGCGATAAAGCCACTAGACCAGTCAGCACCAGCCTGACATACCGCATCCGCATCTTGTGAATTCACGCTGGGGCAAACAACCGTACTTAAACCTCGCGTAATGGCCTCTGATCGCGCAGCGTATAGCGCACCAACCAGATCGTTGGTTGTCGCTGATATTTTGTTACTGCGCACAAACTGCCCAAACGAGGGTGCTGCAAGCGCTCCGATAATTGCAAGAATCGCCAGCACAATGACGAGCTCTATTAACGAGAAGCCCTTTACTTGTGAGGCACCGTCTAAAGATGACGTGCGATTGTGTTTGTCAGGCATTGGCAAAGATTCATTATCCACGCAGTTGCTATCGGCAGGAACTGAGCGATATTTACCCGCAACAGGAGGGTAGGAGATCAATGCTGATCAATTATGAGCAATAGAAAAGTGTTATTGAAAAACAGTTGAAGAAACCTGTGGGCAATTGCCCACAGAAACTTCATAACAATGAAGGGAAGAGAGTGCAGAAATGATTTCTGCAAAGGAGTCAACGGCAGCAAGCAAACTTACATTAGCCTTAAATTACGCTATTTCAAACTGTTCTGCCAAATATTTCACACCATCAAAAAGGATTAGCGCATAGTCACCAATTCTTCAGAGCTTGTGGGGTGTATGGCAACAGTGTCATCAAAATCTTTTTTGGTAGCTCCCATTTTCATTGCCACAGCAAAACCCTGCAGCATTTCATCTGCCCCATCGCCGATAATATGGCAACCAACAACACGTTGCTGCGGCCCTTCAACTATAAGCTTCATCGCCGTCTTGCTGGCATGTTCTGAAAACACCGACACCATGGGTGTAAAGCGCGCAGAAAAAACTTCGACACTATCACCATACTGCTTTCTTGCTTCATCTTCGGTCAGGCCGACGGTGCCGATCGGCGGATGACTGAAAACCACAGTAGGAATCAGGCTGTAATCGAGTTTGCGCCCTTCCATGCCATTGTATATTCGATCAGCCAGGCGCCTGCCGGCGGCGATCGCAACAGGCGTGAGTTCAGCCTGACCGGTGACATCACCAATGGCATAAACCGACTCCACAGAGGTGCGTTGAAATTCATCTACCGGGATATAGCCACGCGGATCGACTTCCAGCGATATATTTTCCAGACCCAGTTCAGCAGTTGCAGGCTTTCTTCCTATAGCCCAGATAACTTTTTCAAACGGGCCACAGGTCGCACCGTCAGTACTTTCTACCAAAATGCCATCATCTGTCTGCTTCAAGGCAGATATGGAAAATCCGGTTTTCATTTCAACACCAGCTGACTGCATTGATTCAGTAAGAGTCGAATGCATCATTTCGTCGAAATTTCTAAGAAAGTGCGTCTTGCGTAACAGCATAGTGACGCTCGACCCCAAAGCCTGCAACATACCGGCAAGTTCAACTGCAATATATCCAGCACCCACCACAGCAACACTAGCAGGCAGATCCTGTAGCTCAAAGAAACCATCCGATGTGATGCCAAGCTCCGCACCCGGCACTGACGGTACCGCTGGAGAACCACCGGGCGCCAATATAATGCGTTCGGCAGTAACCGTTTTATCTCCGACACTGACGGTATTTGCATCCACCAATCTGCCATGCCCTTGCAACACATCAACACCGGCCTTTCCCAGGGTATTTTCGTAAGATTTGTTGATACGGCGTATATAGGCTTCGCGATCTTTAACCAGCTGTGTCCAGTTAAACCCGTTTACCTTGACATCGAATCCGTAGCCCGCCGCATCCTCCAGAGCATGTGCCATGCTTGCTCCATACCACATCACTTTCTTAGGCACGCAGCCGCGATTGACACATGTACCGCCCAGACGGGTATCCGCCTCGACCACGGCGCAACGGGCACCATAGGAAGCAGCACGATTGGCCGTTGCTATGCCGCCGCTACCGGCACCGATTGCCAACAAATCATAATCCTTGCTCATCTTGGTCTTGCCGTCCTACAGTTCGAATTGAAAGATTTTTTGCTAGTTTACCCAACCTGCACCACCTTTGCTCACGATCAGATACAATTACCATCGCACATTGCAGACACAATGAAGTGTAGATAGTTTCGTGAGCAGCGCCCCAACACAATACTCAGATGCGTCAACTACCCAAGTCGGCAGAGGGCGAATCCGTGCCTACCTGTCACTAACCCGGATGGACCGCCCTATCGGTATCTGGCTTTTGATGTGGCCAATGCTCTGGGCCTTGTGGTTTGCAGCAGACGGTATACCGTCACTCAAGGTACTAGTCATTTTTGTACTTGGCACCATACTGACTCGCTCTGCTGGTTGTGCTATCAACGATTACGCAGACCGTAATTTCGATGCCCATGTGGCACGTACCAGCAACCGCCCCTTGGCCACCGGCGAAATCAAACCGTTTGAAGCACTGCTAATCGCCGCAGTTCTAATGCTTTTGGCGTTTGCGCTGGTACTGCAAACAAATACGCTGACTATCAGGTTGTCGGTGGTTGCACTTGTACTGGCAGCCGCCTATCCGTTTGCAAAACGCTATACCCACCTGCCGCAGATTGTTTTAGGAATGGCTTTTTCATGGGCTATTCCAATGGCCTATGCAGCGCAAAGCGGCCAACTGGAACGAATTACCTGGCTGGTGTTTATTGCCTCGGTACTGTGGGCAGTAGCCTACGACACCGTATATGCGATGGCTGATCGAGATGACGACCTTAAAATCGGCATCAAATCAACAGCCATTCTGTTTGGCGATGCGGATATCTTCATGGTTGGCGTCATTCAGGTATTAGTCCTGTTGACTTTGGTACTAACCGGACGCTTACTGGAATTAGGCGTATTTTATTATTGCGGCCTGGCAGTGGCAGCCTGCATGGTTGTCTATCAACTAATTATTATTCGAAAAAGACAGCCCGGGCCTTGTATTCGCGCTTTTTTAAACAATCATTATCTTGGCATGACTGTGTTCATTGCCATCGTTCTGGATTACCTGTTCTCTCACCCTGGACTTTCATTGATTGCCACACAAATTGAACAAGGCGCAAGTCTGCCAGCTTGCGATATACAGGCTCTGAACAATTGCTACTCCCCTGTGTAAGTGGCACTCTGGAAAACAAAGGTGTCATGAAGAGTTTTATCGCAACACTCATAGAGCGTTACCAGTCCATCCTTGAACACGCGGCCTTAAGTACCGAGGAACAGCAGGAAACACGCTCAAGACTCAATTCTTTGCGTCTTGCACAAGGTGTACTCGAGAAAATTGAACTGCTGTCATCCTATCCGCAGCAACCCCTCCAGATAGGTGTTCTTGGCCCAACCCAGGCCGGAAAAAGCACGCTCAACAATCTGTTGCTGGGCAGCCCCACCGCGGGTGTCAGCGCGCTGGCCGGCTACACGGTGCATGCACAGGGATTTTTAGTCGGTGATTTACGCCCGGAACATCATCTCGACAATGTACTGAGCGGGATGTTTCCAGGTTATCAGCAAACCCCTGTCACCGAACTGGATGCACAGAATTATCGCCAATACTCACTGACAGCAAACCAGGGCGGTGAATCCGGCTTGCAAACCATGATGCCTGCAGCCGCACAAAAATCCTCCAGGCAGCAGCAACCTCTGGTGCTATGGGATTCACCGGATTTCGATTCAATTGAATCCGGCGGGTATCGCACGGCGGTGTTGCGGGTTGCGGCACTGTCTGATGTCATCATACTAATGCTGAGCAAAGACAAATATGCTGATCGCTCAGTGTGGGACATGATGAAACTGCTAGCTCCCCTGAACAAGCCCACTGTTTACGTGATCAACAAACTCAACCCCGAAGATTTGCAAACGGTGTCGGATTCATTCCGCAAACGCTACGCTGAAAATATCAGCAACAGTGCCACTACAGAAAATAACCTCAGCATCGTGACACTACCCTATATTCGCGGGCTCACAGACAATGCTGCGGAGTTACACGACAGTGGCGCACAAACGCTATTTGAAAATCTGTCTAATGCGATTACAAGCTGTGATCGTGCAAATGCAGCCGAAGCAGCCAGTCAGTTAATCGATCAACACTGGCAAAACTGGCTCGAACCGGTCAAGCGTGAATTAAGCGCGCAACAGGAGTGGCAAACACGGGTGGACCTGGAGCTCGAACGTGCACTTCAATCCTACCGCACAAGCTATCTGGATCACCCACAGAAGTACGATACTTTCAATCGTGCAATTGCTGAACTACTGACTCTACTGGAGATACCGGGACTTGCCGGCACATTGAGCGCCACGCGCAATGTGGTTACCTGGCCGGTGCGCAAGCTGTTCGGACTTGGCCAGACACTGATCAATAACGACAGCAGCCAAGCGGCCGACCAGGACAACGAAAAAGAAACGCTAATTCGAATACAACAGAAAGTTATTTCAGAACTGCAAAACCTGACTATGGACAACGGCGGTGGTGATAACACCGCCTGGTGGCTGGAATTGAATCGCGAGCTACGCAGTAATGGCCAACACCTGCAGGACAGCTATTACAACGAAATCGATGCTTACCAGAAAAATTTCGAACCCGAAATCGAACTGGCGGCGCAGTCACTGTATAAATCACTTGAAAAACAACCGGCAGTGCTCAATGGACTGCGTGCTGCCCGCGTAACTACTGATGCAGCTGCCGTGGTGCTGGCGGTAAAGTCAGGGGGTCTGGCAGCTTCTGATTTGCTTATTGCACCGGCCATGCTTTCAGTTACCAGCATGTTGACCGAAGGAGCTGTCGGAAAATATATGGAAACAGTAAAACAACGCCTGAAGGAGAAACAATACGAAAGGGTTGAGAATCTGTTACAAGAAAAACTCGCACCAACACTCAAACAACTGTATTCCCAAATTGAAGGTGATGGTGTTTTCGGTTTTGAAGCAACGCAATTGGCTGATGCAAACGAGGCAAAAGAAAAAATTGCCGGACCACACAGACCAAGCGGACCAAACGGACCACAAAGGGGAGCGATGTTATGACCACCGACACAGACAATCCCTTGAGCCTGCTCAAAGCCGGTCTGGCAAACTGGAGCAATAAAGGTATTGCCAACGGCTGGCTGAGCGCAGACTCCGCACCCGGCGTACCCGAATCAGATGAACGCAGCCCATCAAGTTTATTCGGGGCAACAGAGCGGCCTCTGGTGGTCGCTTTTTTTGGTGGCACGGGTGTCGGCAAAAGCAGCTTGTTGAATCGCCTGGCGGGAGAAGCTGTAGCACGAAGTAGCGTGGAACGCCCGACCTCTCGTGAAATCACACTTTATATCCATGAGTCTGTGCACATGGAACGATTGCCGGAAGAATTTCCGATTGAAAAAATCAGGCAATCGGTGCACCGAAATGAAACACACCGCAGCATACTCTGGATCGACATGCCGGATTTCGACAGCGCTGAGACCGCCAACCGGGATCTGGTTGATCAATGGCTGCCACATATCGATTTGCTGGTTTACGTTGTCAATCCCGAGCGATACCGCGATGATTCTGGCTGGCGACTTTTATTAAAAAATGCCAAACGCCATGCCTGGGTTTTTGTGATCAATCACTGGGACCGTAGTGCACCCGGACAACGCGAAGATTTTCAATCCATTCTGGATGAAGCAGGGTTATCGCAACCCCTGTTGTTTTGTACGGATTGCGGACCTGACCCCGAGAAACCCAATGGCGATGAGTTCAGCCAATTTGAACAGGCGATACTCGAACTTTCCAATCAACGGGTCATACAACAACTTGAAGAGCACGGTGTGCTGGTGCGCGTGGAAGCCGCACGCCAACGACTGCAAAGTGCTGTAAATAAACTGGAATCAATTCCTCCTGTAAATACTACAGCGCAAAACTGGCAACAAAGCTGGCAACAACAAAACACGCAGTTGCTGGGCTCAATGAACTGGAAGTTCAAACTGCTGGCGCAACCCTTCAAGCAGCAGGACACCGGTTTTATGACACAGGTGGTCCGCACCCTATTACGTCGACCCGCTGCCAATCTGCCAGCCCCAAGGATAGATGCCGGTGAACTGATCGACGAAACTTTTCAGGATAGTGTGCAGCTGGGTCTAGATCAGGCAATACAAAAAACAGTGGCAAGCGGCGTTCCTGTGGCTGCTGCCCGCAATGCGGTAAAACCACTGAGCACTGAACAACAGCTGCGTGCCCAGGAAGTACTGCAGCTGGAAATTGAAAAATCACTGGCCGAACCCGGCACAGCAGTGCAACGCGCAGCATACAAAACACTTGGCCTACTCGCGCTATTCCTGCCACTAGCTGTGTTCGCCTGGGCTGTTTACAAGCTGCTGGTCAGTTATCAGTCAGGCCAGCAATATCTGGGGTTCAATTTCGCAACACACACTTTGTTGCTGGCAGGTCTTGCCTGGCTGATTCCGTTTCTGCTTCGTCATTTTATTCGACCTACTGCTGAAGCAGCAGCCAGGCGTGGTATGAAAATCGGGCTGGGCAACTATCTGGACGAAATCGGCAAAGACACCGAGTCCCGCCTGACGACATTGGAGCAACAGCGAAGCGACTTGATTAGTGACGCCGAACGGGTATTCGACGTGTTGCCGGATAATATTCGTCAAGCAGCAAATAGCAGTCACGAACCACGGCAGACAACGATCGGTAGTGACGTAAATCGAGTACTGGTGTCACAGTAGTTAAACCTCCCGGCTGCCACCATAGCCACTTAAGGCGGGGTTCGTGCAAAAGCACAGACCATTACACTTCGTGCACCAGCATTCAACAAAGATGCTGCAGCTTTATCGAATGTGGCACCTGTTGTCATCACATCATCAACCAGCAACAAACGCAGCCCGAACACGTCACCTGCAAAAAAAGACATATGATCAGCAGATAGCCTGGCCTCTCGATCAAGACCGGTTTGACTGCGACTTTCGGTATTTCCGGGCGATGCAGGCCTTGTGAGCGCCGTGGCATGCACGGGTATTTTCAAGCGCCTTGATAGGCTGGAACACAATTGCATGGACTGATTGAACCCTCTCTCCCGAAACCTTGCGGGCAGCAACGGCACCGGCACCAGGAAATCGGGCAAGCCATTGCTTCGGCTTAACTGGTCTATTACTGCGTCAGCCATCAATTGCGCCATGGCATGAGCGACACCGGAAGAATCATGGTATTTGAGCTGGAGAACTAGCTGATCTGCCGGAAACCTGTAAAGGCAGGGAACGACTGCCGAATTATAGAAAGGCGGCTGTATAGTACAGCTTTCGCAAATAGACCGGCTGGCAGGTTCGCGGACGCTGC
The DNA here is from genome assembly GCA_938005265.1 of uncultured Granulosicoccaceae bacterium. Taxonomy (GTDB): domain Bacteria; phylum Pseudomonadota; class Gammaproteobacteria; order Granulosicoccales; family Granulosicoccaceae; genus CALFCE01. The sequence goes on along the minus strand of CALLOA010000027.1, from coordinate 11,809 downwards.
CGTGCATGCCCGACAGTGACAGCCCATCCAGGGAACAGGTCTCTGTAGCAGCGAGAGGGCAGGCACAATAGCAGCAGGATCGGCTGTTGGCAGCAATCAGGGCACTGCAGGCCTTGCAAACACCGCCATTGGCGTCAGGCTCATGACACAAACAACAATCATTTGGCCATTTAAAGCTTGAATACAGAGTAGAAATATAATGCCCACCAGATTCAACCCACCCCGGCAACTTTTTACAGAATACCGCAATAAAAGTATAACTTTTTGTTTTTATTATATATTCTCTAATTCCTCGCAGCCGTTGGCACGAATTTTTCGAGAATTTAAGCCGATTTACCAGCCAGGCTACTTTTACTTCCATGCTCACATACTCCGCTTCCCTGCGAGTCGTCTACACTCTTATTTTGCAGCACGATAAATTCAATCCAAAGTTTGCATTGAAACTGTGTTGTTGTTTTTTAGCTACACGTTCTGCCATAAAGTGTTTACAATTACAATAATTGAGGTTATACAGCAAAAATACAACAGAAATGTATTGCGCTGAATCGACGGCAGAACCAATCTCTGTAAAAAGAAAATAAAAAAACTTTATAAAACTATAAAAAGTAGGGCGAGGCGTAAGTGCATAAGCTGCGCACTTGTTTCACCCGCACTTGCACAGCACACAAAGAAAGGCGGCCGATCTAAACATGAACAACAAAAAACTCATCAATTCTCTTCCTGTCGCATTTGCGGCCGGCCTGTTTGGTTTACTGCTCAGCAGTGCGTCACTGGCACACTTTGTCAGCATTGACGGCAGCGTCGAGATTGACAACGACGCCTACTGGAAAACCGGTGACGGCAAAGCTGTCCAGTCTTCCAGTGGCTGTGTAAGGTCCAGCAAATACTCGGAAGATAACCAGATCGCCGCTTGCGAAGGCATAGAAGAAGAGCCTGAAGCACCGCCTGTGGTTGAAGAGCCGCAAGCTGAGCCAGAGCCAGTTGAAGAAGTTGAGGAAGCACCACCTCAGGAAACCACCAGAACATTGAATGTTGCAGGTAATGCTCTGTTTGCCACTAATTCAGCTGAACTCACTGGCGATGGTGAGGCTGCGTTGCTGGACCTGGTTACACAATTGCGTGCAATGCAGGAAATTTCTTCAATCCAGGTTGAAGGTCATACCGACAATCGCGGATCAGTCGAGTACAATCAAGGATTGTCGGAAAGGCGGGCAAAAACAGTGGCCGATTACATCACCACGCAAATCCCGGGAGCGCCGATTAACAGCGTGATTGGAATCGGTGAAGTTAACCCTATAGCCAGCAACCAGACTGCTGAAGGCAGACAGGCCAATCGCCGTGTCGAGGTAACCGTAACTGGCGTAATTGTCGAATAAACGCGTGGAATAGACGCATCAGCCAAAAGCGTCTGGCAAAAGAAAAGCGTCAAACCAAAGCGCTGATGAAACTGATTAATGAGTTAGTTCTTAAGTAAGTCAATTGAAGATCAACAGCACAAACAGGGGAACAAGCAAAATGAAATTATTAAAACTCAGCAATTCGATTAAAACGGCAGCGGCTGTCGTCGTACTCGGTGCAATGACACTGACTTCAACCAATGCCTGGTCGCACTTCGTATCACTCGATGGCAGTGTTGAAGTCGACAACGATGCCTACTGGAAGACTGGAGACGGTCTTGCTGTTGCCTCATCAAGCGGCTGTGTACTGAGCAGCAAGCGAAGTGACGATAACGTGATCAATGCCTGTGAAGGAATTGAAGATGAAGAGCCAGTTGAAGAAGTAGCAGAAGCCCCTGTAGAAGAGCCGAAAGCACCTGAGCCAGTTGCCAGAGTTGAAACCCTGGTTGTTGATGGTCTCGGTCTGTTTGACACTGATTCGGATCAGCTGACAGCAGAAGGTTCAACACGCATCAATGAACTGCTGGCAGACCTGCAGGAATTCAAAGGCGTTCTGGGCATCGAAGTATCAGGTCACACTGACAGCCGTGGTAGTGAAGAGTACAACCAGGGATTGTCTGAAAGACGTGCTGCAACCGTACAGGGCATTCTTGCTGCCGCGTACCCCGACGTTGCTATCAATGCAATCGGCCTGGGTGAATCTTCTCCGGTTGCCTCTAACGTAACAGCTGCAGGCCAGGCACAGAATCGCCGTGTTGAAGTCCGCGTTGAAGTTTCAAAAATGACTTTTGAATAAAAGCCAGACATTGAAGTAAAAAAAGGGCGCTTTAAGCGCCCTTTTTTTTCGTCTGGATTTTAGCAAGCAGGGAATTTGAATGGAGCGGTATACTTCAACGACTGCAACCTTGTAAAACGCACCATGGCAAAATTCTTTATTATCACCGGCAGCTTGCTTGCCGCCGTCTCTGTGGCTTTGGGCGCATTTGGTGCCCATGCTTTAAAGGCACGTCTTGCCGCTGAGCAGCTAGCCACTTTCCGCACTGGCGTGGAGTACCAGATGGTTCATGCACTGGCCATCATCCTCATAGGCGTGCTACTGGAACGACAGGCCAATTCCCTATTGGCAAGCGCTGGCATCGTCTGTATTGCAGGTATATTCATGTTCTCCGGCAGCCTTTATTTGCTGGCAACTACCACGATGCGCTGGCCGGGGCCGATCACACCACTGGGTGGCCTGGCTTTTATGGCCGCCTGGATCATGGTTGCCATAGCCATGGTGAATCGCTAAGAGCAAATCCGGGTCTACGTCGTATCCACAATGTCTGTGCTAGTATTTCATTCATTATTCAACTTGGGGACTAACACCAATGCGTTACCTGCACACCATGGTAAGAGTGCGTGATGTTGATGCATCACTGGATTTCTATTGCAACAAATTGGGCATGGTAGAAACACGCCGCAAGGAGTTTGAACAGGGCCGTTTTACGCTGATATTTCTCGCTGGCAGCAAAGACAAGAGCCGGGCTGAAGCAGAAAATGCACCTGAACTTGAATTGACCTACAACTGGGACCCTGAAGAATATGACAAGGGCCGGAATTTCGGTCACCTGGCGTTCAAGGTCGATAATATTTACGAAACATGTCAACGCTTGATGGACGCAGGCGTCACCATTAACCGCCCGCCACGGGACGGACGTATGGCTTTCGTCAAATCACCAGACGAAATATCCATTGAACTGCTACAGGAGGGTGACGCACTTGCGGCTGCTGAGCCCTGGGCCTCAATGGAAAATACCGGTAGCTGGTAGGCAAGGGCTAGACACAAGCACTCGCAGCGAAAGCTCAACACAAATAGCAAGGCGATAAACCATGTCTTTGAAGATTCACCAATTCCCCTATCTCTCTGACAACTATGGTGTCTTGTTGCACGATCCATCGAGCAACACTACAGCCTGTGTGGACGCTGGTGACGCTGAAGCGGCGATAAAAGCACTGGAGCAACAGAACTGGACACTGGATCTGCTACTTATTACCCATCACCATGCTGATCACACGGCGGGGCTTGAGCAGATCAAACAAAAAACAGGTGCCCGTGTCATTGGACCGAAGGCTGGCGCGTCAGCTGCCATAGCCGGTATCGATCAGGAAGTGCAGGATGGAGACTCGTTCCAGCTGGGCAAGAGTGAGGTACAAGTCATCCATACTCCGGGGCACACACTGGACATGATGAACTACTACCTGCCGCAAGACGGCGTACTTTTCTCGGGGGACACCCTGTTTACCATGGGATGTGGCAGGCTGTTTGAAGGCACTGCAGCTAATATGCTGGACAGTTTGAACAGACTCAAACAACTACCCCAGCAAACCACCATCTATTGCAGCCATGAATACACACTGCACAATGGCGGATTTGCGTTAAGTGTTGACCCGGACAACATTGAACTACAGGTCCGCGTTGCAGCAGCAGAAGAACTGCGCGCCAACAATTTGCCGACGGTGCCCAGCACCATGGCTGAAGAACTTGCCACCAACCCCTTCCTGAGAGCCGATGACGAGGCGATTCGAAAAACGCTGGGAATGGAAGGTGCTGATGACCTGGCGGTATTCACCGAGCTCAGAGAACGCCGCAACAACGCGTAAGACATTCCACCTGAGATCAAATGCCTGAAACTGAGTGGCACACACGGCCGTTCTGATTGTGTTGTGATTGACCAGGCCGCCGTTATGATTAACCAGCCTGCCCTGAAAATCTTCACCCAACTCCGCAAGCGGCCAGAAAATCTCTGACAGCCATATCCATGCCGCGCTCCAAGGCTCTTGCTGTTAATCCATGCCCGATAGACACTTCAGCGATAGTGCCGGTTTGTTGAAGCAAGGCGGGTAAATTCTCGACAGTCAGATCGTGGCCGGCATTAACTCCCAGACCTGCATCCTCCGCTGCCTGTGCTGTTGCCGCCAATCTTTCAATCTCGACTTGCGCAGCTGCCGCGTCATCATATGTTGCTCCGTAAGGCCCGGTATAAAGTTCGATACGATCACAGCCGGTTTTAACAGCTTCTACCACGGACCCGGGATCGGGATCAGCAAAAAGCGATACCCGCATACCTGCTGCATGCAATCTGTCGACACTCATACTGAGCAAATTATGGTTGGCAGTAAAATCCCAACCATGGTCGGATGTTGCTTGTGCCGGATCATCAGGCACCAGCGTTACCTGCTCCGGTTTATGTTCCAGTACCAGTTCGATGAACTGCTCGGTGGGATAGCCTTCAATATTAAATTCCCGGTCGGGGAATTCATTGCTGATCAGTTCTCGAAGCGCCGGCACATCAGTAAAGCGAATATGGCGCTGGTCCGGCCGTGGATGAATCGTTAATCCATGCGCACCCGCTGCTAATGCGATACGCCCCATACCAGTGACACTGGGCCATGGTAAATCTCTACGGTTACGCAGTTGCGCAACAGCATTCAGGTTGACCGAAAGTTTTGTTTGCATGGATGCAGTTTAGCACTGCGAAGGAGAAAAGTCGGGTGACTGGATTGACTAACCACCCTTTGGATACTGCAGACCGCTAGGACCAGCCTGCAGACAGATAAAAATAAAGAAGCTATAACTGTAGTTTGCTACTCACCTACTGATAACACGTTGGTGCTCGTCTATCATGTTGCAGATGAATTCTGTTTGGATGCGATCCTGTTTGACCCAGGAGCAACCCTGCCAGTCATTGGCTCGCAGGAACCTAACGATTCAGGCTTGTACTTCATGGCAATCAATGCACTGACTGAACCATAGGTTGCGACGCAGAAGGGCACTGCATAGGTCAACAAACACTTCGCAATATTGAAAGTGGCGCTGCCGGTAATCGCATCGCCCTGATTGATCATATTCAGGACCGTACCAACAATGACCGCAACGATCAGAGACCTCTTCAGGATCTGAGGTCGCATCGCGTAGCAATAAAAATCTTTTATGTAATCAGTGCTCATCAAAATTATCCTGCCCGGTACAAAAAATCTGGCCTCCGTCCGGCCTCCGTTAAGCACCAGAACTACCACAATGACAAATTAGGCAACAACTCCGCAATCGGACACTACAACAAAGCTTGCACTACGATTTTTTTAAAAACGATTTCTATAAAACCAATTTCTATAAAAAAACTAATTTCTGCAGGAACCAACTTGTCTAGAAAAAAATCACCATAGCAACAAACTTCTATGACAACAATCGACCAACAACACTGTAACTTCAACAGAATTGATAGTAGCGACCCATAATTACAGGCAAATTTATCATTACGTACTCTAGGATGAGAGCATACTCAAATGGTTTCCAATCTACAGAGAAATTTTTCGATCTGTTTGATTAAATAAAACTACTAAAACCTGCAGAAATAGTGGAACAAGCCCTTAGCAGCGGCGTTTCATGGAAATATAGCTTGTTTTTCCAAATCATAGCTCAGCTACGCGATCAAAGAATTGCCCAGGATCAATTTCACAATTCACATTAACCCGCGTTAACCCACATTACATCTGCCTGTTCAAAGTTTCCTTTTCAGGCAACAAAACATAAGACTCAGCTTTAACCACAAGGCCCTCAATATGATCAAACAATGAAAGAGAACACATGGCACAAAATACAACGCAGCCTTACATCAATCCACGCTCAGCCAGAGAAGTTTGTACACTCTGCCCGATAATCAATTGGTCCAACACGCGAACATCTATCAATGCCAGGGCATCACTTACTTTGCAAGTAATAGAGATATCGGTATCGTAAGGCTCCGCAACAATGTGAACGAGCCTGACGAAAGAGACCCTTGTTGTTTCAGCGATCGAAAGACCAACGTCAAGAGATTCAACTTGAACATTATCAACAAGATTGTAGAAGCCGTTTGATTCGAATTCCCAAAGTGCCTTTTCGATCTGACTATCTAAATCGATAAATCGACCGACTGCCCGGTATCGTTTCCATCGCCTATTTTGTTAGCCTTTCCCACTTCAGCGGTGACTCTTTCATCGATGAGCTACCTAACCGTCATGTGTTCAGTGGAAAGCTGTACTAAAAGGCTATCGAAGACCTCTCCAGTTGTGGATATATGCACAATTTCTACAAAATTACCCACTAATTTGACTCATCGAGTGTCTGCAGGATTAGCACCAAATAAAGCAAGTAGATCCTGCTTGGCGTCATTCATCCGTATTCGCCTTCGGCCGATGCGCCTCAAGATGACTCATATCTACCGTATCGCCATACTTCTCTTTAATTGCGTCCATCGCAAACGCCCGTTTACCAAAAAAGTGCTCCTCACCAATTCGGTCATACAGCCCGGAACGTTTCAGAGCATCGGTCACCTTGAACTTAGCACGCGTAATATAAAATTCTATACCCGCTTCCTGTAATCGTTCTGACATATGCGTCAGCATCTCCTCACCCGTGACATCAATCTGATCCACTGCCTCAAGATCAAGTACCAGAACCTTTAACTGTGGCTTATCCGCCACGGCATTTAGCAGCTGCTTCTCAAGGTAACTGGCGTTAGCAAAGTACAAATCACCGTCATAGCGAAAAATAGCCATATTCTGGCTGGTTTCCATGCCGAAAATTTCAGCATCGCGCAGCGTACCGTCTGAATGCAGTGCAACTTCGGCAAAATGTGGCCGCATCGTCTTGTAGATATAAAACAGTAACGACAACACCACACCCATGAAAATACCCCATTCCAGATGCGGCGCAAAAATCAACGTACCGGCAAACACCACAAAAGCAACAATGGCATCATGTGGATTAACCTTCCAGGCATGCTTGAAAGGCTCGAAGTGAATCATCCCAATCACAGCCATGATAATCACTGCAGCCAAAGTTGCTACGGGCAGGTGATACAACAACGGTGTCAAAAACAGCAGCGTTACACCAACGATGATGCCAGACACAATGGCGGTAAAACCGGTTTTTGCACCTGCATCAAAGGCCACTGCCGTGCGCGAGAACGAACCGGAAACCGCATAACCTTGCGTGACTCCGGCAACCACATTGGCAAGCCCCTTGCCAACCATTTCCTGGTTCGCAGACAGATGCTGTCGAGTCTTCGAGGCCACCGCCTTGGCAATCGAAAATGCTTCCACAAAACTTAACAGCGCAATCATAAATGACGGCATTAACAGGGACGTGATGTCGCGTGGATCGATCGTTGGCATGATAAACGACGGTAGACCGCTTTCAATACTGCCAACCACCTTGCCGCCCATTCCTTCAAAATTCAGTAGCCAGGCTAAAACCGTTGCCGCCACTACGGTAAACAATATGCCTGGTAATTGTGGTGCGAACTTTTTGAAGCAATACAGCAACGCCATGGAAAACAGACCCATCGCCAGTGTTGGGAAATGCGTCTGCTCCGGAATGGCAAGCAGTAGATTCCAGAGTGTTTCGTATAAATGATTACCGGATACATTCTCAATCCCCAGTAATTTACTTAGCTGCAAGCTACTAATGACAATCGCAGCAGCATTGATAAAACCAATTACAACCGGATGCGACAGAAAATCCACCATCATACCCAGACGCAGGAACCCCAGTACCAGCTGCATCAGGCCAGCCATAATCGCTACCATCGCGGCATAAGCTATGTACTGTTCCGGTGATAAATTCAGCGGGATCAAAGCTGCGGCAGTCATCAACGAGATGATCGCTACCGGTCCGTTTTGTAACTGACGTGAAGAACCGAACAGTGCCGCTACAATGGGCACCAGAAATGCCGAGTACAACCCGATTTGTGGGGGCAGTCCAGCCAATTGCGCATTAGCCATTGACTGGGGTATCAGTACCAATGCGACCGTAATGCCGGCAAATATATCTGCGCGCAGCACTTCCGGGTTTCTCAGTTCGCCAATCCAGTCCTTGAACGGCACAAAACGTCTCGCTGCATCGAACAGCAGCTGATTCAGATAACCTTTCATGCCACTATCTTAGCGTTATGTGGCCGGTTCAACCACTAAAGGATGAGACCCCCATACTTTTGCAAAGATAATTAACACTACTGTGTTGGATCGAGAGAACACGGAACGTCCCACGGAACACATGGCTGCGTAATCTGCTCTACAACATTCTGTCGGAACGCGAATCTTGATAACTAAACGTACTCGCATTGAGTTAGTACGGTTACGTCACATTAACCCACGCTCCGCCAATGAAGTTTGCACCCCCTGACCGATAATCAAATGGTCCAACACACGAACATCTATCAACGCCAGGGCATCACTTAGTTTGCGAGTGATAGAGATATCAGCATCAGAAGGTTCCGCAACACCACTGGGATGATTGTGCGCGAAGATAACGGCAGCTGCATTAGCTGCCAGACAACGTTTCATGACTTCCCGTGGATAGACTGCCGCACCATCTATTGTGCCATTGAACAACTCTTCAAATACAATGACACGATGGCGATTGTCGAGAAAAAGGGCGGCGAATATTTCGTGTTGCACACCGCTTAGTTGCAGTGACAGGTAACGCCTGACTTTTCCCGGCGAGGACAATGCATCGCCGCGTTCCATTGCATTAAAAGCATGACGATTGGAAATCTCGATAGCTGCATGCAACTGACTGTAACCCGCATCCCCAAGCCCCGGTAAGCGACAGAACTCCGAACGACTGGCTCGCAGCATTTCTGACAAACCGCCAAAATGCTGCAAGGCCTGGCGTGCCACTTCAACAACGTTCATTCCCCGAAGGCCGGACCGGAGTATAATTGCGACCAGCTCTGCATCACTCAGTGTACTGACACCAAAACGGATTAGTTTTTCCCGCGGCCGTTCACTGCTTGACCAATGTTTGATACTCATAACATTCCTTGTTGTGTTTTTGTATATAAACTGAAAGTGCTGTGAACATTCGTCCTGAATTATCGCTTGCAACACCTGGCAGGCATTTTACTCGATCAAAACCGAAAACAGATCAGATTCAGAATAAATCAGATTTTTCTGACATTATTCGCCCACTACAGGGATCAGCAACTGCTCCAGTTCATAACTGCTCCGGTTCATATAAGGCACAGCCATTGCTGTTTAAGGAGTTACCCCACTATGATTTGGGGTAGCCTGTGTCCACTGTTAAACTCATACGATGATCGGATCCGGACAAAATTCATTGCATAACAAAAACATCCTGCTTGGAGTTTGCGGCGGCATCAGCTGTTACAAGAGTGCTGATCTGGTGCGCAAGCTGATTGAAACGGGTGCCAATGTACGCGTGGTCATGACCGAAAGTGCACAGGAATTTGTCTCGGAACTGACTTTTCAAGCCCTCTCGGGCAATCCGGTACACACCAGTCTGCTGGATCCCCAGGCTGAAGCGGCAATGGGCCATATCGAATTAGCACGCTGGGCCGACCAGATAATCGTTGCCCCGGCTACGGCCAATACCCTGGCACGCCTGGCCCACGGCATGGCAGATGATCTTTTATCAACTATTTGTCTTGCCAGCGCGGCACCACTGGCCGTAGCCCCCGCAATGAATCGCATCATGTGGGCAAATGCAGCGACCCGCTCCAACGTTGATTTGCTGGCCAGTCGCGGCGTCACCATTCTCGGCCCAGGCGTCGGCAGCCAGGCCTGCGGTGAGACCGGTGACGGGCGCATGCTGGAGCCACTGGAAATACGAGACGCCATAATAGAATTACAAGCGGGCAGCGATACCGCGAGCTCCGGGAACGTTGATCGGCTGCTGGCTGGAACCCGCATCCTGATTACCGCTGGCCCGACACGCGAACAGATCGATCCGGTTCGCTTTCTGAGTAACAACAGCTCCGGCAAGATGGGCTTTGCAATTGCCCGCATGGCCTTGCAAATGGGAGCATCGGTCGCACTGGTGGCAGGGCCTGTCAGGCAGGATACACCCCAAGGGGCCACACGCATTGATGTCAGCTCCGCCGCTGATATGCATACCGCAGTCATGGAAAACACGCAGAATGCCGATATATTTATCGCGGTAGCGGCAGTTGCCGACTACAAAGTTGCCGATATAGCGACACACAAGATTAAAAAAACCGACCCCCAATTAACCCTGGAACTGGCCCGTACCAAGGATATTCTCGCCGATGTGGCAGCTTTGCCTGATGCGCCTTTTTGTGTCGGCTTCGCTGCCGAAACCCACGACATTGAACAGTATGCGCGCGGAAAGCTTGCGCGTAAGAAGCTCGATATGATCGCCGCCAATCCGGTGGTTCAGCAAGGCAAGGTGGTGTTTGGCAGCGATACGAATTCACTTGAAGTGTTCTGGCCCGACAATGGTCACCGGACAATCGCGCCGGCAAGCAAACCTGAAGTTGCCAGACAGCTATTGGAACTGATCGCGGTACGGTACCTGGAACTGAATGCTTTACAATAACGGGCCATGATCGCGTTAGAATAACGGGACATGGTCGCGTTAGAATAACGGGACATGATTGCGTTAGAATAACGGGACATGATCGCGTTAGAATAACGCGATGCAAAACACTGACTCGCCTGCACAGCACACCGTCCAGTACCAGATTCTGGACCCGCGTCTTGGCAACGAAATTCCGTTCCCGCAGTACGCTACACCCGGTTCAGCCGGGCTGGACTTACGGGCCTGCCTGAATGAACCGCTTGAACTGCCGCCCGGCCAGACCGAGCTGATTCCCACCGGCATGGCGATCTACCTGGCTGATCCTCATTATGCCGCCATCATTTTGCCCCGATCCGGACTCGGACATAAACACGGTATAGTGCTGGGCAATCTGGTCGGCCTGATCGATTCCGATTATCAGGGTCAGTTGTTCGTATCCTGCTGGAACCGTGGCCGGGAAAAATTCACGATCGATGTGGGCGAGCGTATTGCTCAGCTGGTCATTGTGCCGGTGGTTCAGGCAGCTTTTAAGCAGGTCAGTGAGTTTAGCTCCAGCGAACGCGGCGCAGGTGGCTTCGGGTCATCTGGTCGCAAATAGCCAGCTAGCCCTTGTCTCAATCCGGTACAGTTTTTGCGGCGCAGCTCTATCAATAAAATCAACAGAATGTCACTTGCAGTTTGTTGATCCCTGTACGACAGTATTAGTACTCACTGGAAGAGTCCTAATTGGAAACGATTCCTGCAGCCAGACCTGAGCGGTTAAAACATGACAACGATACCTTCCACCATTTTCCGTGCCTACGATATTCGTGGCGTAGTCACTGACGCTCTAACGCCAGACAATGTGCGCGAAATCGGCCGTGCATTCGGTTCTGAATGTCTGGCCCGCGGCCAGAAGACAGCAGTGGTCGGACGCGATGGCAGGCTCTCCGGCCCGGCCCTGGTTGAGGCTTTGAGTGAAGGCATCGCATCAACCGGCCTGAACGTGATCGACATTGGCATGGTACCCACACCAGTCCTGTATTTCGCTACCTATCATCTTGAGACAGGT
>CALLOA010000026.1 GCA_938005265.1 uncultured Granulosicoccaceae bacterium | reverse complement strand
GAAATGATCGCCTATCTTTCCGAGTACTTTGTGCTGGCAAGTGGTGATGTTATTTTGTCCGGCACGCCATCCGGCGTTGGACCTGTTGTCAAAGGTGATGTGATGGAAGCCCATGTTGAAGGGCTGGGGTCCATGACGGTGCCGGTGGTTTAGAGATCTGTGATAGTGTTCTGTGGGGGATGTCCATGGCAAGCGGGGAATGGCCCAGCGATTTACTGGCAAAGGACTGGCAAAGGCCGAAAGCAACCTGCTATATGCTTGCCGGCGTTGCTATCCACCAGACATTTCCTTTCGGGTCTTTCACACCCGCCATACGGTCACCATGAGGACGAACATTAGGCTGCATGAGTGAAGTCGCACCAGCCTGCAGGGCTTTTTCGTAGGCAATATCAACATGTTCAACGTAGAGATGAATCTGGGATACGTTAGCCGGATATTCATCCGTGCTGTCATTCAGCATGATGATTGACCCGGCAATTTCAAGACGTGCATGCTGAACTGAATTATCGCTGTAACGCTCATCACGAATAGTTCTGGCATTAAACGCAGCGACGAGAAAATCAATAAATTCGGCCGCACCAACTACAGTAAAATAAGGCGTGATGCTATGCAGACCGCCGGGTAGTTCGTTATTCAACAACACGTCCGCCACAAAAAACTACGCATACTCATACATACCTACACATAAGGGAACATTAACCGGGAAAACATTAACCGCGCTTTCTCGCATGCATCTGGCCGCTTGCTCTCATTGGCTCACGCAAAGATCTCTGCGGTCGAACTTCCTTCTGCTAAAAGATGTGATCCAGCTTTCAAGTGCTCAACATCTCTAAGGAACTGCAGGATGAAATGAAAGCAACCAACCTCCCTGCGATAGAAAGGTTGGTTGCCTGGTAAGCCCGAAAGTACGCCCGTGTCTCCAGATGTAGGCTTATCTATGCCTTGCGTATTCGCTTCTGTCGGTCACGTCTTCCGGACTTACTGTTGTATCAAGTAACCAAGCGCCCAATTACGGATTTGCTGGCAGCCTTTCCAAAATGGCAATCACAAATTGGCAATCACCGCAAATGAGCGTTTACCGCAATTACTCCGAATGCACTTTTAACTAAGAGTTAAAGGTGATACTCATTCGAACCGTTTGCACAACGTTTGCCTCGTCGCCTCAACACGACTTGACTCACACTGATTTGATACACAGTTTGTTGAGGAGCTGGCAACTCGTTTGTTGCAGCTTGCCAAACACAGGGAGCAGCGTCGAATTGAGTCGAAACATTATCCAGGTTCAGCGAACCGTGTATCCGGTCATCTAGACTATGTTTGATTCATCAATCTCCGATTAAAAGTTTGATTGCAGCCTTTGACTGCACCTTCAGTATCCACATACAAGAGAATTTCACAAGCGCTAATCAATCCAAAATGGAATATAGTTTTCTATTTCTGGCACATTGTGTGTATGCGCTCGAACTATTTAGCAGCTCGCAGCGGCCTTTATCACTGAACTGAAATAGGTGAGTAAAATTACCACCAATCCTGAGTAATTGACTGCAGGCTGACATAGCGCCGCACCTCTAAACTGTATCCCGTAGTGACATTAAACGGATTACGGACAGGGAGAGATGTTATGAGAGCAGCGGCACTTTGTTTTTTTACAACAGGACGGAAATTCAAACCCCATCATCATACCTGTGCAGAGCCAAATCTTTATTTTGACGGCAGAAAATTTCGCCACACACAAGAATCAGCGAGTGCAGTAAGTGTCGTACAGACAATTGGGAATATACTGAGCACACAAATCCGACAGGCAGATTTAACTGTTGCAAAGTTACAACGACGATCGCAGCGGATACTAACCCGCCGGGCAGCAAGAACATGGGATTGTCTGTCAATTGTTGGCCAGCGAGACACAGACCAATTAAAACGGCAGCAAATCAGCGATGCCATTCAATCAGCAGATCAATCAGCAGATTCATTTTCAACTGAAGACTCTGAATTCTCAGCCAAGGCAAGAATACAAAAGTTCAAGAACGCCGGCCTGTAGATTCGCAATCTTCTGCTCTTTCAGTGCGGTACAATACCCTGATATTCACACAGCTTTTAAACAAGGGAATTTACCTCCATGAGCCAGAATAAAGGCGGCTGTCAATGCGGCGCAGTCAGGTTTACCACAAGCGGCGATCCCGTAAGAGCAATGGCCTGCCATTGCACCACCTGCAAACTCAGAACGGGTGCCGCCTATGGCATCGGCGTGTATTTTGAAGATACGGCTGTAGAGATAGACAGTGGCGAACTGTCCACTTTCCAATTTACCTCCGACACCACCAACCGATGGATTCAAAACGAGTTTTGCACACAATGCGGTTCAACAGTCAGCTGGACACTGGAAATGCGCCCGGGTCTTCGTGCTATCGCTGGTGGCAGCTTTGATGATCCAGACTGGTACCAGCTGGAAGCACATATCTGGACCCGATCTGCTCGAACTGATATGTGTTATCCCGAAGACATGAAGGTGTGTGAAATGGCGCTGACGTGATGCCTGGCAGGCACGTTATTCAGGGCTGCCAGATTTTACGCGGCACATAAACCGAACCCGAAGCCAGCATGCGCGCAGTGCGTGTTAAACAGGTTGAATCAACTTGGAAATCACCGTTCTCTTCACGAACAGCTAACTGTACTTCGAGCTTGCCCATGGGGTGTTCAAGAAACAACGTCGGCTTATTGCTATGAGGCTTTTTCATCAAGCCATCACCCACTGTACCGTCAGCCAGTAAACAGGCCGCCATACATTGTGAACCGGTTACCGCCAATGTCGGATGGCACTGCCAGGGCATAAAGTAGCGTGTTGCAGCATCTCCGCCATCATGCGCTTCAGCCAGCAAGCCAAATTTGGGTGTGACAGAGTTAGTGACATCGCCAAGGCCCATGCGCTCTCCGGCAATCAAGCGAATCGCTTCAATAGTTTTCATCAGCTCGGCATTTTCATGCAATGCTTCCGCTGGTTCACAGCAATCACAACCCAGATCACTGGCGCGTGCAATAACCATTGGCATGGCGACATCCATGCACGTCACATCAATTCCGTTAATGTTGTCACAGCGGCTACCAGTAGGGAACATTTTACCGGTAGAACCACCCACCACATCGTGAAATTCGAGCACAACCGGTGCGGCTTTACCCGGCACACCATCCACTGACATATCACCGTCATAACAGACGGCACCATCGGGTGTTTGCACAAGTGCTTTTACCCTGGCGCCCGTGTTGACTGCACGAATACGAACCTCAGTTTGTTCTGCGGTTACTGCAACCAGCCCCATCTCAATCGCCGCCGGTCCAACACCCACAAGAATATTCCCACAAGTCGGTTTGAAATCAACGCTGCAATCCTCCACACTGACTTGGGCAAACCAGTAATCAATGTCTGCCCAAGGGTCATCGGATGGCGATAGCATTGCCACTTTGGTGGCCACTGCCACTCCACCACCAATACCATCAATATTAATAGGGTGACCAGAGCCTACAACGGACACGAGTACATCACACAACGTTTCACGCTCAGCCGGCAGATCGGCCCGATTAAAATAAGGCCCACGGGATGTTCC
>CALLOA010000025.1 GCA_938005265.1 uncultured Granulosicoccaceae bacterium | reverse complement strand
GAGAAAATACTGGCCCAGAACATGGACGGATCGCGCTTCGATGTTGCGTTGGATCTGAGGGTACGCTCGGCTGCGATAATCATCAGGATCGCAAACACAAGGGTGGCAACGATATCAAAACCTGTCAGTCTGGACATCGTTGTCAGTGTGTCGGTGCCACTTGATAGTCCCTGATTCAACATGCCTTTGCGATGCAGTATCCAGTGCCAGATATTGGCAATAACCACGGGTGAAAGCATCACCGGGTAAAAGAACATGGCGCGCCAAAAGCCCCGGCCGACAAGAGATTTATTCACAACCAGCGCGGTAACCAGAGCAACGATGCAAAGTACCGGCACCTGAAACAACACAAACCACAGCGTGTTGTACATACCGGTCCAGAAACTGAACCCGGCGTTGGAGCAGGTTTTGGGAACCGTGTAGTCCTCACAGGAGAATATATTGGCGTAGTTTTCCATGCCGACAAACGGCCGGTTGAGCAGATTGATGCTCTCGCCTCCAGTAAATGACACCCAGAAATTCAGGATCATCGGGAAGAATGTGAAAATTCCGAACAACGCCATGTTCGGTAATAAAAAGGCGTAGGGAACACCACCCCTGCCAAACAGGCTTTGCGCAAGCTCCACCGGGAAGCCGAGCAAATCCATAAAAAACTGACCAAGCTGTGACCAGGTGTAAGAGCGATGGGTTAGCAGCCAGATCGTGCCACCAATTCCCCATAAAGCGAGCAGGGAATACATGATGATGGCAGCTAGAGACATTAGAAACTAGTGGTTGAGAGAAATGTAGAAAGTAGTAGAAAGTGCTGTTTGCAGAGTACCGGCTAATATTAACCGGTACCTGTATTTGCGTTGCCGCATTTTTGTAGACTAGCCTTAACTAAGCTGACTTAGCCTGGTTTGCTTGGTTGGTGCTTTCCTAGTTGGCATCTTCTGCCAGCTTGGCTTTGATGCGTTCCATCGCTTCGCCCATTTCAAGATCACCGTTCATCACACCGCTGACGAATTCAACGGTTGCATTGTACATAACGAAGCCGACCGGGCTGCCTTGCAATTGAAACGCCTGCGGTGTTTCTTTGGCAGCTTTTGCTGCACCTGCAGCGAACAGGTTAAGCCCTTCAGATACGGCTTCAACCGCATCGAAGTCAGTGTACTTGATGCCTTCAGCCTGAATTTTGGCATGAGCGGGTATGGCATAGGTCCGGCTGTACCATTCACGGGCCTGGTCATACTCACCCATCCAGGCGACAAACTTGGCAGCTTCCTGGGCATTTTCTGTCTGGTCGAAGGCAACAAGGCCTGCGCCACCTGGCATCACGCCACAACCTGCGGGTCCGCAAGGTACTGGTACTACTGTCCAGTCAAACTTGTCTCCGACATTCTCTTGCACGTTGCCAATGTTCCACGAACCTGACATGTAGAAAGGCACATCTTCATTGAAAAACATTTCGTTGCCATTGGCGTACTTTGAACCGGAAACCGCAGGCCAGATATCGGCCGGCATCAATCCGCTTTCATGCCAGTCAACCATTTTCTGGGCGAAAGTTTCATAGCCTTTATCAACCAGCAGCTTGCCGTCAGCGTCGAAATATTTAGCACCATAGGACATGGCAGGGCCTGCCATGCGGTGCCCGGAACGGTCCATGATCATACCGGCATAGCTACCGGTTGCATCCATGACTTTCTGTGTGGCTTCAGCCCAGTCATCCCAGGTAGCCCCCGGCGCCGGTACGTCCACTTCCGCTTCCTCAAACATGGTCAGATTCACGTATGGTCCGGTGACGGTCATCTCAGTATGGAAAGCATAGATGCCACCGGGATTTCCGGCACGGTACCATGGTAATACGTCGCCGTAAGCTTCTTCCCAGGCATCAGCATCAACATGTGGGGTCAGGTCTACGTAATATTGATGCAATCCACCGAGATTAGTAACAAAAGCGAGATCAGGGCCGGTTTTAGCCTCAAGTTGACCAGCCAGTTGTTCCCTGATGACGTTGTAGGCAACCAGATTCAAATTGATAGTGACATCAGGATTTGCTTCGCTGTAGCGTTTGGCAAAATCCTCTACAACACCGGCTTTTTTATCAACGTCACTGATCATCAGATTCAGTTCTACAGCGATCGCTGAAAGCGGGATGGTAGACGCCAGGAAGGTACTTGCTGCGACCACAGCAGTGCGAAAATTTTTCAAAATAACTCCTCCAATTTGAGCCGCTAGATAACGACACTGGCGTATAAGTTTGCGCGAGAGGTAGTAAATTTACAAGCCATGCCGGGTGAATACCTTGTTCGGCATTGATTGGCTGCGTTCATTGGGCTGAAAAACTGTTTTAAATTGAGGCTTTACAGCTTACTGATGTGACGATCGCTGCAATGCTGTTTGTGAGTAAGACAGCTGCCTTCGGATGGTATGCTGCCAATCTGCAAATCAGCTCACAGTCTGAAGGGTATCTAGTGTACCTCGCCAGCAGCCCTGCGTTTGATGCTATGAGTTTTCAGAAATAGGGGTGCGATCTTACCAGCTCTATTGGGGGAAGCTAGCTACTTCTGTTTGTATTGGGTGGGTCAGGCTTGCCAGGTTCTTCTTTGCCAGGTTTTTCTTTGCTAGTGAGTCGAGCGCGAGCTAGCCGGGTTGACCAAGTGCGAGTGTTTCCAGAATATTTGGTATTTTCTTCTTTAATGCGAAGAAGCCTTTAGTTGCATGTGGCCAGACTTGTTTGTCATAGGAATTTTCCAGTCGTACCAGTTTTATATTTTTTGGTATTAGCTGCTGTTCAAGGTTGTCCAGCCAATCACAAGTTGGGCCAATCGGTGCGCGTGGGGTAACGATATATTCGAGTTGATGGTTATTT
>CALLOA010000024.1 GCA_938005265.1 uncultured Granulosicoccaceae bacterium | reverse complement strand
ACGACGCCTATAGTGCTGATCGATCAGAATGATGGCGTTGCGGCCAGGGCGGCAGCTGCAGCCGAGGCATCGGGCTATACCGATATTAACCTGCTGGAAGGTGGAGTTCAGGCATGGCAGCAAGCAGGCTTTAACTTGTTTAAAGGTGTTAACGTTCCCAGCAAGACTTTCGGTGAGATGTTGGAAATATCTTGTAAAACTCCCCATATCAGTGCTGAAGAATTATTCCAGCGACAGCAAGCGGGTGAAATGGTAACTGTTATTGATGGTAGACCTGCTGTTGAATTCCAAATCATGTCCATACCGGCTGCCACCTGTTGCCCTAACGGCGAATTGGTGCTGCGCGCAGATTCTCTAATTGAACATCCTGATACTTTGGTCGTTATCAATTGCGCTGGCCGCACCCGTTCCATACTCGGTGCCCAATCATTGATTGATGCCGGATTTAATAACCCCGTTGTGGCACTGGAAAATGGCACTCAAGGTTGGGTGCTTGCCGGTTTTGAACTTGAGAATGGCAAAGAAGCGGTTTCGCTTCCACTGGCAGCCCCGTCCATTCTGGATGCGCGGCGTCAGCACATAAAACAACTTGCCTTGTCAGTTGGCGTGGAATTTATTGATTCGTCAAGGTTGAAAGAATTCTCCTCTGACAAGGAGCGCACGCTGTATCTATTTGATGTGCGCTCATATGAAGAATTTGCAGAAGGGGCACTGGAGGGTTCCAGTCATGCACCCGGAGGTCAGTTAGTGCAGGCTACTGATCGGTGGGTGGCAGTGCGAGGTGCCAGAATTGTGCTGCTGGACAATGATGGTTTGCGGGCACCCATGTGCGCATATTGGCTGCGTCAATTGGGTCATGAAACGTTCACGATGCAAGATGAATATACCGTTGAATATCTGGTAACAGCTTATGCATCTTTACACTACAGCAGGGTTGTAACTCGGACCAACTCGCAAACCGATAATGCTCTGTCGATTACGGTGACTAGCCTGACCGAAATCGTAAAGCCGCCCGAGTCTGCTGGCCATGATTACCAGATAATTGATCTGCGGCCCAGCGCTGAGTACCGAGACTGCCATATAGATGGGGCCATATGGTCTGTCAGGCCGCGTATAGAACTTCTGGAACTCGATATCGGGTCACCCGTATTGCTTGTCGGAAACGAGCAAGCGGTATATCTCGTCGCTTCCGATTTGCAGGCTTGCGGCTACCGTTGTTGCTGGCTTGAAGGTTCGGGAGAATCGAATGCTTGTAAGGAGTGGGAGCTGGCAGGGGTATCTTTAGTCAAATCCGGTTTTGTACCCGCTGATGAGGAACGTATTGATTACCTTTTTTTTACCGCTGGCAGACACAAGGGAAACAGGGCCGATTCGCTACTCTATCTTGAGTGGGAGCAGGACCTACTCAACCAGATTGACGACCAGGAACGAAACAGCTTCCATCTGACAAATCCGAGATAAATGGTTCCTGAATCCGATTATCTTGAGCGGAATTTATAAAGCCGAATTTATCAAGAGGTAGAGAGTGATGGATGCTAGTGGATACTGGCCCGAATATTTCTACTAATATTTAGCCACGGATTCCAGATACTAACCCGATTTGCGCATATGCATGTTGAGCAATTAAAAGCGTCTGCCCAAGACTTTCAGAGTAAAGGAGAAACGGAAAGCTCGTTGTCATTGTGGCAGCAGATATTGGCACTGGAGCCTGAGCAGTTTGATGCCTTAATCGGTGCGGCTGCAGACTGTACTAAACTGGGTAAGCTGGAGTCGGCCCAAAAGTACTATCTACAGTTGCTTAAAACACAGCCTGGCCATGTACCAACACAGGTGGCACTGGCCAAACTGTATCAATCGCTGAACAACTATGCAGACGCTGCGAAACACTGGAAGCTTGCGATGGAACGCAAACCACAGCAACCGAATTTCACTCTGTTTTATATAAAAAATCTGATTCAGGCACAAAATGATGGCTATCAGCGTGAGCTGGAAATTTGCGATCAGCAACTAGCACAACATCAACGGGGTTATAGCGTTATTGCCAATGAGTTGTCCCGGCTAGGTGATGTTGAGTCTGAACGTGATCTGTTGCAGCGTGGCTGTTTGAATGCGAAGCTGCCGGAAGAGCGATTTAGACTTGCCAGAAGACTGGTAAAATTGTTATGGACGACAGGTAAAACCGAGGCTATTCAATCGGCTCTTGATGCTGTGTATTTGCAAGACGGGAATCTATTCCTTAACTGGTTGGTATTGGAAACTTATGCGATCCCCCTGATTCCTGCCGAAGCAAATTGGCTTTGCAGTAACGAGCCACGTATCCTTTGCCAGACAGCAGATTCTGCTGATGCCCTTCAACCTCTCTTTGCGAGAGCATGGCTATGGAGTGGTGAGAAAAGCACTGCGATTGAACGTTTCAGTGAAATAAGAACAAGACTGTTGCCAGTTTCTGAAGCCCAAACGCACACGCCTGAGAACTTGCTGCATCTTATCGAAGCATCTCTTGAAACTGCAGAGCCCGGGCTTGCCGAAAAGACATTGCTCAAACTGATCGCAATTGTTGAACTGAATCCTGAAACAAAGCTGCTTCGATATCTTGTTCCGTTTGTATCTATACTTTCCGTCATCGGTTATGAACATATAAAAATCATGGCCACCAGACTCATCGAACAATATCTGGCACCAGCTGCTTCAATGGTTGAATCTTCTTCAACAGGGGAGGTGAATACAAATGATCACTCTGGTGATAACGATCAATATGCCTTCTGTCTTGCAGATATAGCCATTAAGTGTGGTTTAAACAAACAGGCGGTGCAGTTGTTTGAGCGTACTTCGCCCCAGACCGGGCACTGGCTTGCCAAATGGGTAACCAGAAATTGCAAATATACGGTCTTGTCCGAGAAAGCTACAGCCTGGAACCCGCACGGAATGGAAAGTAACTATGGCGAATTGAAGTTCCGCAGCGTAAGAGCGCCCGGCAGGTTGCCAAACGGTTCAATTCCACTATTTACAAAATTCAAGAATGAGGAGAAAAGGATTCCTGAATTTTTAAATTATTACCGAAGGCTTGGTGTTACACATTTTTTCATGATAGACAACGACTCATCTGATGGAGCGTTGGATGATCTGTTAAATGCACCGGATGTTTACCTTTACTCAGCACCTGGAAGCCTTGAGTCAAATCGTCATTGTGTGCCTTGGATAAATGGCCTGATTGATGAGTACAGTGACGATCATTGGTGTGTACATGTTGATGTTGATGAGTACATGGATTTTGTTGGCTCGGAAATGGCGGGTAGCCTATCCGGGCTCGTGGCAAAACTCGAAAAAGAGGGGGCAGAATTGCTGCCTGCATTCATGCTTGATATGTACCCGGAAACCACCCGGGATATTCGATCCCCACAAGCCGGTGAAGAGATTCGCAAGCTGCACCCCTGGTTTGACAGCAACTACCGCTTTCTGGGTATGCGAGGTGCTCCTTACATGCAAGCCGTGGGTGGTTTTAGGGCGAGGATGTGGCCGGGCCTGTGTGCGGATGTCCTGAACAAGGTGCCCCTGTTCAAGTCAACTCGAGGGGTCAGGTCGGTTAATGCGAATCACGATACTAACGGTGGTTTGGCGTCGCAGAAATCAGCGGCGTTGCGTCACTACAGATTATCTGATGATGTGTACCGGCGAAAGAAATTCAGTGATTACATTAGTAAAACAAATAGCTCGCTGGCAAACCTGCAGACTGATGGTGATCCTATGAGCCTTCTTGGACCAAACAGTGTCAGGTATGAATCGAGTGAGCAGTTATTGTCGCTGGGCCTGATTAACGTCTAGCTTTCAGCACAGTGTTACTGTCGAAATAGTGTATCTGTCAATCATCGATTTGTTTTATTTTTGAGCGCTCAATGTGGTCAAGGTTTTCGCCTTCCACACGGATTAGCTTCACGGGTAAATCACGCGAAGGTGAATGTATATCGCCTATATCGTAGACGTGTACATCGCCACGCATCATCTTGTAGGTATCAACCTTTTTTACCAGTTTGACTGATTGACCGTTGTCGGTCTTTGTATTCTCAACCTTCCAGTCACTCATCACGGTCTCGCCCTCTGCCTGACCGTAAATTGCCCAGCTCGGACCGTGATCGTGAGCATTACCGTGAGCAGCGTCGGCATACACATGCCCGCAGATGCAAAAACCAAGTTCACTATCCTCGTGAAGGACTTCACGTACGCTTTGGCCCTCGGCGCGGGCACTGAGGTGTCGAGCTACAAACCCGTCATCAAGACAGGCAGTAGATACATGTTGGCTGATCGCTTGCAGGACTTTTTTTCTTGCCACAGGATCCGTGTTATCCCCGAGTTCGGCCAGTTCCGCAGCTACCAGTGTCGCTAGCTGTTTGAGCGAGATAGCGTTGTTTGTCGGATTGATGTTGCCGTTTTGACTCATGCTGGGTGACATAAAGGCTCCTGTGGCTTAAGCGTTGCAAACAATTAGCGTAGCAATCTACTGACAACACGGTCAGTCTGAAGAAGTTGATAGTCTGACAAATTTGCCCGCGACCAATCATTATACTGCATATGTTATGGCCCGGTGATTGTCCTTTAGACAACATGGCGGCAATTACAAAGTCTTGCTGCATCCAGCTGCTAGACTCACTCAGGAAACTAACAAGTGATCATGGCAATAATTCGAAACACTACAATATGAACAAAAATACTTCTTTTTATATTTTATTCGGAGCCGTCGTGCTGAGCCTATTGCCAGCATGTGGTGGAAATGAATTCAAATCTGGTGTGTTGGTAGAAACTGAACCCTGCGAAAATAACAGCGGTCCGTGGAATGGCCTGAATGATTTCAAGATTCGCAATGACGATGGCAGTCTGACTGTTTACAAGTGTCACTTTAAGCAGGCTGTCTCGGAAAGTACGCCTTGTCCCGGTATTGGTGACCCGCTATGTGAAACGAATTGGGCGGGTGTGACGATTGGATCGTCCGGCGCTGAAGTCAGGCGTTTACTGGGTGAGCCCACTAAAATTTCGGGCATCCGCTGGCAGTATCCCAACAACAATTCACTCAGTATTGAAAATGGCTCTGTGGTGAATATTTTCCAGCGTAGCGCATTGTTATATACAGCAGCACCACTATAGTCCGTTTCGCGTGTGGCACTGTTTTCTGCGTTGATTCAGTGCAACTGATAAAAATTTTCCGCTCAGGGTTCGCCAAATACAAGAGGCTCTTCCTTGCTCTGCGCATCCCATATCGAATACTTCATCATCACGCTGATAAACAGGTCGCTCTTTAAACCTTGAGCTAGCCAGTGTTGAATGCGAGGCAACGCCAAGCTATCAAATGTTGTCGGGTCCACCATTGAAAACTGTCTTATAAAAGGCAGTAGAGCCGCGTCGGGAAAACGGAACTTGCTGCCTCCCAGGTAAGGTGAGTTGGCGAGTCTGTTTTCCAGCTGTTCAAGGAAAGGCATAGCCTGTTGCAGGTAATAATGCTGTGGGTGTTCCGGGTGCCGATCACTGTATTTGTATTTGTCCAGCTGCTCTTTAAATTCGAAGTCGTTCTGATCGATAAGTGCATCAATTTCATCTGTACTCATTGTCTCAGTGGATTGCCATTCTTTCGCGTTGTTTCGATCTCTTGATGGGTTTTCATTCATTGCCCAGTGCATGATGTCTATACTTTCATCGATAACGCGATGGTTTTCCAAGCTGCTATTGATATCAGGGTAAGTCGTCGCCGCACCGTCCTCAACTGCTTGTAATACGAGTACTGGCACAGTGCCTTTGCTCGAGGCTTTCAGCATTTGTGCTGGTTTGTCCTTAAGGCTCACTTCGCGAAGAATGCACCGGGCACCGCACTGCATTAACGCTAAGCGCGCACGCATAGCGTATGGGCAACGTCTGAAGGAATATAAGATGGGCATTGTCATGTGATGATGATAACAATGAAGCGAGCCATAGCAGTACTAAGGCACCATCACTTCTGTACCGCCTGTCAGATCGCGTCCATTTGGCATTTTTGTAATGGATCCTAACCCGTTGAATTACCAGCGATTAAATCACCAATAGTGCGTTTTGTGAGCAATTTTGTGCCACAAACATGAAGAATCACTTGCGCGCAGCCGAAATTGACTTAGTATATGGGAAAAATAACCCAAATAATTCCGCTTCGTTATTGAAACCTGTTCCAGATGATAACGGGCGAAGTGCAGACCAAGCTTTTACTAAGGAGATTTACCAATGTTGTATTCCCGGCACGATGTGAATAAGGACCCCAAGGAAAACCAAAACAGAAAACCAGCTCCTCTCTCTCTGACAACTAATCCCGCCAAGATAAGGGTAACGCTGCTAAGCGCGGCTGTTGCCACCGCAATATTGTTGGCCGGCTGCAGTGACAGTGGAAGTTCAGGTAGTGAGCCTGGCTCCAACCAGAATTCACAAAACAACAACAATGTCCCAGGTAATGACAACACTGCCCGGGGACTGACTGGTTTCGAAAACAGGGAAGCGTTTGAAACAACACTCAGGGATGCTTTGCGTAACCATTATTCCAGCAACGGTTTTGCGGGCGGTGAAGATTCTGCAGTTGAGCTAGGCGCTCCTCAAGCATCGCCTGTAGCACTGGGAACTGATCTCGCTGCCACTGACAACAGTAGTGTCGCGGAGTCTGCCGCAGATACCGGCTTTACAGACACCAATGTGCAGGAAGCTGGTGTAGACGAAGCTGATCGAATTAAGAGTGACGGACGCTTCCTTTATGTTTTAGGTAACGAGCAATTTGGCGGTATTGATTTTCCTACTCCTGTCGATCTGCCAGTGATTACACTTCAAACAGAGCCGTTAGTCGATGAAGTAGTAGCTGTCGACGGGCTGTCTGCTGATTCCTCTTTCTTTTATGAGCCTACAACAGCCA
The DNA here is from genome assembly GCA_938005265.1 of uncultured Granulosicoccaceae bacterium. Taxonomy (GTDB): domain Bacteria; phylum Pseudomonadota; class Gammaproteobacteria; order Granulosicoccales; family Granulosicoccaceae; genus CALFCE01. The sequence continues at coordinate 22,783 of CALLOA010000024.1, read as the reverse complement.
GATTGAGAATCCTTGAATTGAATGCTGATGCAGCCGATGCAACGCTGTTGCATGAATCATCGATTGAGCTTGGTGGTCAGTCGGTTGATGGCATGTACCTGCACGGTGCCAATAGGGATGCTCTGATTCTGACCAGTACCAGTCATGGAGGTGGCTATTGGGACTATTGGGGTTACCCGGGTTTTTGGGGCACCACCAACTCTTCCATCCATAGATTAAGTGTTGAAGACCGGACAAGCCCGCAAGTGGTTGAGACTGCAAATTTCGATGGTCAAATAATATCCAGCCGCGTGGTGGGTGATCACATGTATGTTGCCACCCGCTATTTCCCGGCACTGGACGGATTCAATCTCGACACCCCGAATGAGTCGATTGGATCTGCCATTGATAACATAGACATAGATTCTATTATGCCTTCTTATCAACTCAGTAACGGAAGCTCCGTGCCATTAGCCAGCTCGGAGAATTGCTTTGTCTCGGCACTGCCAGAGAACGGTTACTACTTGCCGGACATCATTACACTGGCGGCGGTCAACCTCAATGATCTATCGATTAGTGACAGCGTTTGTTACCTGGGTAGTGTTGAAACGCTTTATGTATCAACCGATACGGCGGTTCTGGCAAATACCTTCTACGACTACAGCAACCAGCTTGCCGAACCCTTGCCAGTGGATGTGTTTCCTGAGCCTGTTGATCCTGAGCGGGAAATCGAAGCCATTGACCCTGAGGATGTGTCTACTCAGCCCATCGACCCTGAAGGTGATATCGCGATTGAATTTGCACCGGTAAACGCGGCACGCACGGAAATCCATCAATTCAGTTTTGATAACGGTCAGCTGGAATACACGGGTAGTGGCAGGGTTGAGGGCTATGTCAGTGGTTCGAATCAGCAGCGCTCTTTTCGTTTCAGTCAGGCCGATGGTTATTTGAGAGTCGTGACTGAAAACGATCTGGGTTTCTTTGGCGGCCCTTTTACAACAACAGAGGATGTTCAATCTCGCCCGGAATACAGCCCGGTCTTTGTAAGTGTGTTAAGAGCTAATGGTACGGGTGGTCTGGATGTTGTGGCAAAACTTCCCGACGATGAACAACCCGCCCATATTGGAAAGCCGGGTGAGCGGTTGCATGCTTCGCGTTTTCTGGGAAACAAAGCCTATCTGGTTACCTTCAGGCAAACCGATCCGCTTTATGTTATTGACTTCTCCAATCCGGAAGCCCCGTTGGTTGCCGGTGAGCTGGAGATTGAAGGCTTCTCTGACTATTTACACCCGGTGGGTGAGAATCACCTTTTGGGGCTTGGCAGGGGTGCGATTCCTGATGTCAACGGATTTGGTGACGGGCGTGGCGCTTTCGCAACCGGAATCAAGGTGTCGCTTTTTGATGTATCAAACCCCGCCAGTCCTTTTGAAGTTCAAGCTCTGGAACTGGGTCTGCGTGGTTCCAATTCTGAAGCCTTACTTAACCATCATGGTGTGACTTTTAGAGAAGGCTCAGATGGGCAGCCTGGAAGACTGGCCTTTGGTATCGATATAAACGATATACCTTCGGGTGACGTCTTCAGCCCTGTTCCGTTTTACAATTGGCGTGAAACCGGATTGCACACCTTTGAAATACATACCGGAGATAATCCGGGTTTGAATCTTGTTGGTGCGTTGATAGTGGAATCTGCAACTCCGCAAAATCCCTGGGGCCCTCAAGCCTATGGTGATCGTTCGCTATTCGTAGGTGATGCTGTTTTTTATATCCATGGCGACCGGGTTTACGGCGCGCAGTGGGGCTCGGTTGAGAGCTTTAACGGCCCTCGCTAAAATATCAAAACAGCATGGAAATGCAATGAAAGCCTGCCGTAGCACCTTTGTGTGTCACACTCCACACAACATGTTATGAGGAGTGTGCGGCAGGCCTTTCGCATTAAAAAATTGATCGCTACGATCAATAACTATCAACAAGCCTGCCCGGAACTAGCGCTTTACTGCAACATCTGATTGGGTAAGACAGATGAAACCAGTTAAAGAGGATATCCTTATGTTCCAGACAGTTGTTACGCCCCGGACTCCAAACCAGACACAGGCGGTTGCGCGAAGAACAGCGGTTGCGCGAAGAACGGCGGTTGCGCGAAGAACTCTACGTTTCAGCCAGATTGCTGCAGTCTTTATCACATTAATGCTCGCTGTCTCAACTGCGTTTGCTGCCCCTTCCGTTAATACTCTTGAGAAGAAAGGACTATTTGGCTGGAAGAATGGAACCACTGCAATTCATGGGTATGACCCGGTTGCCTACTTTACCAAGGGCAAGCCAATGAAAGGTAAGAAGGCTTATACATCGACCTGGAACGGTGCGACCTGGCGGTTTGCCAGCGCTGAGCACAAAACACTATTCGATTCTGCGCCTGATACCTATGCTCCACAGTTCGGTGGTTATTGTGCCTATGGCGTGGCTGAAGGAGCATTGGTGAAAATTGACCCTAACAGTTGGGAAATCGTTGATAACAAGCTTTACCTTAATTTTAACGCCAAGTTTCACAAGCGCTGGCAGTCAGATAGGGCCGGTAACATTGAGCGTGCAAACCAGCGATTTAATGCACTACTTAGTCACAGTTAATTTATCAAGCTTGGCTTGAGGCGCTAATCTTGATTCGAGTTTAATCAAGCTCTAATGTTTTAAAATCCGGCCACTTTCCAGTGGCCGGATGTCATTTATAGGCAGTATAAAGTACTATTACTGCATGGCTTTCCAATTCCCCGTCCCTTTTGAGCCACCGCTGAAACAGGAGTGTGTTCAGGTTCAATTGCCGTCTTCGTTACCATGTTCCGCATTCTCCGCTTTCTCGGTATTGCAAATCATGGTTCCTGTAGCATCCGATCAGTATCAGTAAAAATGAAACTCTTTCCAGGTAGTTACCTTCCGTGGTTGTTAAGAGTAGGTCACTTTGGCAACGCACCGATTTTTCTCCACCTACCTGTCTTCGTCTATCTTCCTTTTTTTTGGTACAAATCCAGTTTTCTCGTCGCGCTTTGGGCGACAGCACTAATGATTTCTTTAATTCTTGTTCACGAGTTGGGGCACGCACTTGTTTGCCGACTTGTAGGAGCAGAAACGCAATTGATTTGCGTGAGTTTGTTCTTTGGGATTTGCGAATATTTTAATTGGGAAGAAGAGCCCGATGAACGAGATTTTATTCTGATCGCCTGGGGCGGTGTATTTGCGCAGCTTGTTGTTTTGTTAGTGTCTATTTTGGGATTTGCATTGTTTGCAGATTCTTCTGTATTTATGCCTTCCTATAATCGCGCTGAGGGCATGAGTTTTACGCATGTGACGTGGTTGGTTTTGATTGGTTTCAACGCCGGTTTGATCCTCTTTAACCTCGCACCTATAGATCCTTTAGATGGTGTCAAAGCCTGGGAGATGCATCCATGGCGTGTGGTCAGAGCCATGTGGTATGGCTGGAGAGTCCAGCGAGCCCGCAAATCCAGTAACAAATAATAGCTTTGCAGCATCTTAAGACATCAAAATTGATCAACAGAAATTGCTTGTCGCATCGCTCGTAGTAAATAGAAATTCATATTATTGGAAAATATAGTCTGCAATATATATTACATTACGTCTTCGCTTTTACTCTTCTCATTTATTCGTATGGTATTGAAAACTCTATATGAATAGCCTCAGTTCTTAGCCGCTATCTGCCCTTGGCCCTTTCCAAGACTGTTTGTTAGGTGTAGCCTCATAACCTCACGTTAATTAACAGAGGGAATTTGTATGATTAAACTACGTACTTTGTTTGCGGCTTCCAGCGTTGTGTTTATTGTTGCAATGGGAAATGCAAAGGCTAACCCGGCTACTGAGATTGCCGCAGCTGTAGGTGGTGGAGAAGTGGTCGATCTAACCGTAACCATCTCGGAAAACTATCCGGCTCACTGGCCGTTCCACCCGCCATTCAGGCGTTGGACGATGAACTGGTTTGAAACTCAGGACGGACCGTACACGGCTAATCCGCGAGAGGGTGCTGGTGGTGCTGGAGATACGGTACAGGAAAATCTCGTGCAATCGGTCTTTCCATATTACAGCCAACAAATGGTCATCGATGAGCACACTGGAACACAAGCTGACTTCCCGGCACATTTTGTACCACCAGCAGGTTCGGGGATCGAGTTTGAATCTGAAGCCGGCTGGATGACCGGTGACAAGTACCCGCTTGAGAATATGATGGGCCCTGCAGTAGTGGTCGATGTAAGTGCAATTCTCGATAAGGCAGAAGGTGGCAAGAGCCCGCTTATTACTGTCGACATGATTAAGGCCGATGAAGAAAAAAACGGTGAGATAAAGGCCGGAGATGTTGTGTTGTTTTACTCAGGCTACGATGACCTCTATTACAAGCCATTTCCTGAAGGCAATCGTCTCGCCTGGGACCCTTTAGTCGGCGGTAATGTTCCCGGTTGGCCAGGACCCACACCGGAAACGGTCGAATACCTGGCATCCAAGGGCGTAACTCACCTGGCCATCGACGCGCCTTCCATGGGACCCATAGGTCACATGTGGGAAGGAAAGCCTATGGCACAAATGACTCACGTGAAGTTTTTGGAAAAAGGTGGTTCATGGACAGAGTTTTGTCGAAATATTGGTCAATTGCCTGCACGGGGTGCGTACTTCATCTCGCTTAGTGCAAAAATCGTTGATATGTCTGGCGGGTTGACGCGGGCAATCGCAATCAAACCAAAAGGGCCGGGTGTAGGTGGCTAGTAGTTAACATCTGCTGAAACCGTATGGCAAACATACCAACGTTTGCGAATTCGAATGGTGACTGATCATGGTCGCCATTCTTTTTGCACGCTGATGTCTTGCACGCTGATGTAGAGGCATGTTTTTTAGGTGTATCCCGGTACAGGAGGTACAACAGTGACGCGTAACTTTATCATCCTCGCGCTCTTTTGCACGCTACTTATGGCCGCGTTTGCCATGCAGCACAAACGTGGTAATGAATTGCCAGCTGAGTATGCTGACGTAAAGCAATTGGAGTGGAACGATCTTATTCCGCCGACCAAACCGCTGGCAGATGAATTATCTGATACTCCGATGAACGTACGATATGACCTTGGTTTTATTGCCAAGGTGATGGCAGATGCAGATGCCAACGTGATATCCCGTGACGGCCCCGAGTATCGTAATGCAATTGGGCTATTGGAGAAGCACAGATCTGACGGTCTTGATGTTGATAGATTATTGGCCGCTGTCAGTGGCCGTGATCAGGAAATCGCTAAACGGGGTGAAGACGTCAATACCTCGCTCGATGGCAATTTGGTTCGGCTGCCAGGTTACGCACTGCCGCTGCAAACCATGGAGCGCGGCGTAACCGAATTTCTGCTTGTGCCGTTTGTCGGAGCGTGCATTCACGTGCCACCGCCGCCGCCTAATCAGGTGGTACTTGCCCAGTTGGAATCAGCGTATAAATTAAACGATCTATACGATCCTGTACTGATAACAGGTCTTTTGAAAGCCCAACCCGCAAGTACAAGTACGGAGCTTTATCTTGTTGATGGGCAAGCGCAAGTGCCAATGGGATACAGTATGCAAGTTGTACATGTCGAGCCCATTGAAGAATGAAAAATAGCAATAATTCGCGTTAGCAATAGTTCCTTTTATAATTTAATGTATCGCGTTTGGATTTCGAGGTAGTGCATGCTCAATAGAAGGTGTTTGGTTTTTGCGTTGGCTGCACTTCTAACCGCTTGTAGCGGCGGTTCTGGGTCAGGCTCAGATTCCCAAGAGTCACGCCCAGACAATGGTGTTACGGGCAGTATCGATACCACCGAACCTCGATTTGTTACGTTCGATTCAGGGCAAGTACGTCCTTTGGCATTGTCGCCGAACTCACAGCAACTGCTAGCGGTGAATACCCCGGCGGGTATGTTGGAAGTATTTGATCTTGACGATAATGGCCTGAACGCCGTGTCGCAGGTTCCCGTAGGATTGGAACCGGTTGCTGTATCCTATCGAAACGGCAGTGAAGCGTGGGTGGTTAATCATTTATCCGACAGTGTAAGTGTGGTGGATTTAACAACCAATCCTGCAAGAGTCATTAAGACACTGCTGGTTGGTGATGAACCCCGTGACATTGTATTCGCAGGCACAGACAATCGCTTCGCTTATATCACCACCGCGCACCGTGGGCAGAATGGCCCTGATGATCAGCCCATGGATGCAGAACTCACTACGCCGGGGGTTGGTCGAACCGATGTCTGGGTCTTCGATAGCACCAACACTGGCATATCATTAGGCGGAGATCCTGCCAATGTTATTTCTCTATTCGGTGATACCGCTCGGGCCTTGGCAGTAAGCAGCGATAATTCTTCAGTGTATGTTGCGGTAATGAATTCGGGGAATCGCAGTACGATTATCGGAGAGAATGGACTCCAGAAATCGGGGCCAACGCAAAGCGCTGATGGTGTGACTCAACCTGATACCGGGCTCATAGTTCAGTTCAACGGCATGGACTGGGTAGATGAGACGGGTGCATCAACCGATCAAGTGCAAAGACCGTTCAACGATTTAGTGCCATTTACCTTGCCAGACTACGATGTTTTTGAAATTAGTGCTACGGCCACCCCTACAGAGTTAAATAGATTTACCGGTGTGGGAACAACACTGTTCAATATGGTGGTAAACCCCGTTACTGGTTCGCTTTACGTATCCAACACCGAAGCATTGAACGTAAATCGCTTTGAAGGCCCTGGCATTGCCAGTAGCGCTGTTAACGGTAATTTTATTCGCAACCGTGTGACTGCTATTGATCAATCCACCAATGGTCAGCCGCTAGTGATCACTCAAGATCTGAACACACATATCGATCGAACCTTGATAACAGGAACAGATAGCAATCGTGCCTTGTCTATTTCACAGCCTATGGGAATGGATATTAGTTCCGATGGGAGTGAGCTTTACGTTGCTGGATTCGGCTCTGGAAAACTGTTTGTATACGATGCCAACGCCATGGGGTCCGACGGCTTTCAAGTCGCCAGTACGATTGAATTGAGTGGAGAAGGACCTACAGGAGTTGTGTTGGATGAATCACGCAACCGAGCTTATGTGCTAACGCGATTTAATAACGGTGTTTCTGTCGTCGACACTAATACGCTGGAAGAAACACAATCCCTAAGCTTACTCAACCCTGAGCCGGAACATGTGGTTGAGGGGCGGCCATTTTTATACAACGCCGAAGCGTTGTCACGTTTTGGTGATATGTCCTGTGGCAGTTGTCATATTTTTGGTGATACCGACCAAATGGCTTGGGATTTGGGTAACCCCGATGCCAATGTAGCTGCCAATCCTAATGAGTTTGTGAATTTCTTTTTGACGCCAAATCAACCTGCGACGTTTCATCCGATGAAAGGTCCTATGGCCACACAAAGTTTACGAGGCATGAAAAACGCCGGTCCAATGCATTGGCGTGGTGATCGAACGGGCGCTAATCGCTTTGCCGATGAAAGCATGGAATTGGCTGCATTCAAAGAATTTAATGAAGCCTTCGTTGCTTTGTTAGGGCGTGACAGTGAAATCAGTGAGCAGGATATGGAAGTATTTGCTGAATACGCACTAGAGCTTAGCTACCCACCGAACCCAATCCGTGCGTTGGATAACTCGTTAAGCGATTCACAGCAATCGGGTGAAGCTATTTACTTTAATCAAATCACCACTGGTGGTGCGTTCAATTGCAATGTCTGCCATACCATTGATGCAGATGCCGGCCATTTTGGAACGTCAGGCAAGAGTAGCGTGGAAGGTGACGCGGTTTCTCAGGAATTTAAAGTACCACACATAAGAAACATGTACCAAAAAGTCGGCAAGTTCGGAAATTCGGGAATATTCTCGGCAACGGATGAATTTTTTGGCGATCAAATTCGTGGCTTTGGCTTTATGCACGACGGCAATATGGATACCTTATTCAATTTCTTCAAAGGTGATGTATTCAGGTTTGCCGATAATGAAGCAGAAAACAATGCACGGATCGCTGAAGTCGTAGATTTTGTTATGGCCAGTGACAGCGAGCTTGCACCGATTGTCGGTCAGCAAGTCACACTGTCTCTTGGGTATGGCGCAGATACCCGCAGTCGGTTGAACTTATTAGTAGAAAGAGCGATTGTTATCCAGCCTCGGGCTGAGTGCGATTTGATTGCACATGGCGTTGTGGACGGTGAAATGCGGGGCTATTTTATGAATGAGATTGGAGCAATGCAAAGTGATCGATCGGCAGAGCAGGAAACCGTAGAGGGTCTACTAGAGAAAGTGGATACCGAAGATGCGATCTTGACGTTTAGCTGTGTGCCGCCAGGTTCAGGCGTGCTTTTCGGAATCGATCGAAATGAGGATGGGGTTTTAGATGGCGATGCTTAGTCAGCGGTGTAAAACGTTTATCTTGTAAATGTTCAGTCAAACCCGTTTCATCGATTTTTATGGCTTATCTTAACAGAGCGCGTGCGCAAGCATTAATGTCCGAAGCCAGACTTGATGGCTTGATTCTGTTATCTCCAGAAAGCTTCTACTATGCGACTGCTGCGGCTGCAGGTGTTGCTACGATTTGGCGACGTGCCGGTGCTGTTGCGGTTCTGGTTCCTGCCGACAGCAATGTTGCTGAAATGGCGGTTGCCAGTGATTTGTTTATGCCGCAGTTTCGTCTCAATAGTCATATTGATGATGTCCGTGAGAGCCCGATCTGGGTTGAAACAGCGACCATCGACCATGCGAGTGAGGCTATACTCGAAGGCTCCTCTGTACAAGTCGGGCATGCTCTTAATTCCGTTTGGGAAAAAAATGGCCGTGAAGCAGGCTTTAATCGCCCAACCACTTTCAATCCTCAAATTTGCTATTCGCATATAAAAGATGCACTGGCTGAGCGCGGGCTTGCCAACGTACGTATTGGCTTTGAAGCATCTGCTGTCTCGGTAGCAGAGTTCAGTTTAATGGAATCAGTACTCAGTGGTGTTGATCTGGTTGATGCAAGTGAAGTTATTGCGCAACTTAAAATGGTGAAGTCTCAAAAGGAGATTGCAAACTTGCGGCAGGCTGTCAGTGTTGCGGAAGAGGGAATAACGGCTGTTCGCGAGGCGATTGACCTGGGTGTTACGCGCAGCGAACTAGCCGCCTGCTGGAATACAGCCATCGGCCAAAGCCATCATGGGTCATCTCTAAGTGGTTCCTGGGAATATATCTCAGTTGGAACGGATCCCTGGGGTGGCGACGCTACTGTGCAAGCAGGTGACCTTGTTAAAGTGGATGTTGGTTGCCTTGTAGACGGGTATACGTCTGATACCGGAAGAACCTTTGTGGTGGGTGCCGCCAGCCGTGCACAAGCACAGCTGTATGATGCGCTATCTGCGGGCTTTGAAGCAGGTGCTTCGCTACTCAAGCCCGGTATAGCGCTATCAGAAGTTCATGCAGCTACTCTGGCTGCAATTCGTGCTGCGGGTATTCCCGGCTATACACGTGGTCATTTCGGCCATGGATTAGGCGCAGGCATGGGGAGTGAGCAATGGCCCTTTATTGCAGCGGATTCCCCGGTTACGTTTGAACCCGGTATGGTGATGGCGTTTGAATGCCCGTTATATATCAACGGATTTGGCGGGATGATTGTTGAAAACCAGTTGTTAATTACCGACAGCGGGCATGAAATGATGAACAGCTTGAGCTTGCAGCTAGTAGAAATCTGATCACCCAAAGAACTCTTACATAAGAACTGATGGCAGCAGCAAAGCGATTTGCGGAAAAGCTGTTAGCAGGGCAATCCCACACAGCAAAATCAGCCAATAGGGGATGGTCGCAATTGCCGCCTCACCCAGGGTCACCTTATCTTTAGTCACAGATACCAACACCGACAGGTTCAGGCCGACCGGCGGCGTAACCTGGCCAATTTCGATAAGAATTGTAATGATAACGCCCAGCCAGATAACATCGTAGCCCAACCCTGACATCAGTGGAACTACGATTGGCAAGGTCATGATCATCAGTGACAACCCATCGAAGAAACAACCCAGCACCAGGTAGATCAATACGATGGCTGCCAGCACCGTTGTCGGGCCAAGCTCAAAGGAACGTACCGATTCCAGTATGGTTTGTGGTACGCCCAATAAGCTGACGGCTTGAGCCAGAATGGTAGCACCCATGACAACGAACATGATGGCGGCATAAAGCAACATGGCCGCATACAGGCTGGCTATCAGTTTCCTGTAATTCAGCGTTCCCCATACCGCACCCAAAACAATGGTTGCCAAAACCCCTACAGCTGCAGCTTCGGTAGGGGTTGCGATGCCAAAAGTGATCGAGCCCATTATCGTTGCAATAAGCAACAGAAACGGCCACAGCGAAAGAATACCCAAAGCAATGGCTTTCCTGTTCTTGTGATTGCCAGTGTCGGGGATGAGCTGTGGTTGCAGGCGTGAATGCACTAGTATGTACAGCATAAAGAAAACAGCAAACAGTAATCCCGGGATTATGCCGGCGAGAAACAGTCTGCCGATGGATGTTTCCGTAAGTGCGCCATAAATCAACAGAGAGAGGCTGGGCGGGATAAGCAAGCCCAATGTTCCACCCCCGGCAAGAGAGCCGACTACCATGCGCCGGTCGTAACCGCGTTCAGTCATTTCCGGGTAGGCAACCGAGCCAACTGCTGCTGCCGTGGAAAGGCTGGAGCCGCTGACGGCACCAAACAATGTGCATACCGCGATATTGGTGTGCAGCAGCCCACCGGGGATGCGGCTGAATACCGGTGACAGGGCAGCGTATATACGATCGCTCAGGCCGCTGCGCAGCATGATTTCCCCGAGAATAATAAACAATGGAATTGCACTCAGGGTAAACGAGTTCAGTACATTCCATACCGCGTCAACGGCAACAAAGGTCGCACCATTGGCTGAGAATTGTAATATCAGTAGCCCGGTTAGCCCGAGGGCTGCCCCAAGTGCCAATCCCGAGCCACCCAGAATCGTTAAGCCACCGAGCAGTAAGCCCCAGAATGTGGTCACGGTGGCGTATCGACCGAGCTGTATTCATCGCTCGCCGCATTATCTCCGGCGCTAATGCTGAGCACTCTGAACGCAAACGCCACTGCAGTCAGGAGCAGGGACAGTGGCAGTAGTGCCATCCACGGATACATCAGTAAACGTCCCACCTCCGTTTTTATACTGCGTTGGAAAGCAAATTCAAACCAGGGTATGCATAGCCACAGAAACCACAGCGTAAATACAATTCCGAAACAAGCGGCGATTGCCGTGACGAATCTGGCAAGGCGGGCTGGGAGGGCTGCGACGACAATTTGCACCCGAACGTGTTGCGCATCAAGAGTGATCAGTGGCAGTGTCAGGAAAAACGTTGCGGTCATCAGCAGGCCGACCAGTTCTTCGGTAAAGCGAAAAGGTGCATGTGCAACGTGGCGCATAACCACACTTGAGCCGACCAGTAGAATAATCAGCACCCCGGCACAGGTACCGATGGCGGCAAGAACAATAAAAAACTGCCGCAGCACATGCTCCAGCCGCTGAAGCCGTACTGCGGTGTTTAGATCCACTGCGGGTAGATCCGCAGCTGCAGTTTCATTACCACTCAATCAACGCCCGAGTACGTCCAGAATTTTCTGGCGGTTTGCGGGTGCATTGCCACCGGCCTCTTCAGCAAGCTGGGCCCAGGTTTCAGAAGCTGCATCAAGAAAGGCACTACGATCATCATCGGAAAATTCGTCAAGAAATTCGATGCCCTGTTCTGCCAGTTTGGCGCGGGCCGCAGCTTCGTTTTCTTCTGCCGCATCATACTGATTGGTGCGTTCCCAGACACGTGTTGCGGCTTCTGACAGTGCGTCACGTTCAGCGTCAGTCAGTTTGTCCCAGGCAGACTGGTTGGCGCCGAGTACATAGGGAACTCCGGCTACCGGGTATAGATATGATGCGTATTTGGTGACTTCCTGTAATGAGATAGTGTGTGCAAAGAGCGCTGGATAAACTGCGCAATCAACCACACCGGTTTGCAGTGCAACATAAAGATCATTCTGGCCCACAATTTGTGCAGCAACGCCGAGCTTTGTGAATGTTTCCACCTGATCGTTGCTCCATACACGCAGCTTGCGGGTTTTAAGGTCTTCCAGTGTGCGCACCGGTTCTTCGCGGCAGAAGATTGAAGCCTTCAACAAGGGGAGTGCCATAAATCCTGTGGGTACGATATCCCATTCCGCCAGCTCCTGTTTGTAAATATCCTGTATAGCCGGCAATACCTTAATAAGTTCATCAGAGCTTCCGACCGAACCCTGTATCAGAACTGAGTTCAGCGAAGGTGCATCGCGCCCGAGGTAGTTGGCCCAGACCAGCCCCATTTCCACGGCACCTTTGGGGAGCCAACGTGCAACATCATTGTTTTTAAGATTCAGTGATCCGCCATGGAACACTTTTATATTCAAACTGCCTTCGGAAAGTTCGGCCACATCGGCCGCAAATTGATCCAGCTGCTTTGACTCGTTTCTGCCTTCAGGTAACCCGTTATTGAACTTCCATTCAGCAGCCAGAACATGATTGCTGGCTATCAGCGCACCCAATATCGTTGCACTGAAGACCAGGCTGCGGGTTATTACTGTTTGCAATAATTTCTTCACCGAATTTCTCCTGTTATCGGTTTTATCAACCTGTCTACATCGTAGCAATCTGGATGGGAGCTTACAAATCCATTATGTGTTTGGTGAGTTCTGATGGTTTCAAAGCAGTTTGGCCGCCACAAGTGTCGTGAGTGGAAGCCAGTTCTCGGCAACCCGGACATAAGGGAGCAAATTAAATTCTAAGGTTTTTTTCAGGAAAATCCTTGCAGGTTAGGCTGTGCAGTCTTTCTTGCAGATCATCGACAGGAGCGGCACTACCTTCCAGTAAAAATTTGCAATGGAATTTGTGCAGAGACGATCCAGTTTGGTGCATCCACAATTTCACTGATTTGCAAGTCAACGATTGCACCGCATAATAAATAGGCCTGTTCCCGGCTCAAACCGTGCTCGCGACCCAGCCAGTCGATCATCTGCCGCACAGCATTTTGGGCGTTGACATAAAGATCTGGCCCATGCGCTGTGGTACCAAAGTGCCCGGCTGTATCGGTTTTAGTCATCGGGCTTTTACGCAAGTACTGCAGTTCAGTTACTGGTGAATTCTTGTTCAGGTTGAATTTCATCGTGACGGTCATCGGGCATTCGATACCCGTGCCACAGATTTCTCCCTGCCCTTGATTGGCATGGCAATCTCCAGTTGAGAATAAGGCACCTGGAACCAGTACGGGTAACCAGAATACGCTGCCTGTGGTCAAATCACGTACATCGACATTGCCGCCATTTTCACGCGGTGGGATGGTATTCAGGCGGCCTGATTCACGCGGTGCCACACCGACGCAGCCTGGCATGGGTTCGAATGGCAGAACTATATCGGCAACGCCGAAGTGGCATTTGTCGCCATCAAGGTCCCAGATATGAAAACAGGGGTCATTAAAATCATCGGCAAGTAATCCAAAGCCCTGACGAAAGGCTGTCCAGCCCCAGCCTTTGTGCTGCATATCGAGGATTTCGATTTCGAGAGCGTCGCCGGGTTCTGCGCCGTTGACATAAACAGAGCCGTTTAGAGCGTGTACTTTGCTACGATCAGCATTCAGATAATCCTGCACAGTAGAGTCACGAGTATATTGCCCGCTGGCTTCCAGGCATTCAAATACAACCGTGTCTCCGGGGTCTATGCGTAACCGCGGGTGCACCGAATTATCCCAAAAGGGCTGAGTTACACTGTCATCCAAATAATGAGTTGCCATGGCTTGTGTCTGAATAAAAAGTTATTGTAACTTCAGCCTGCCGGATTCACTAATCGATACCTGTATTTGTCTCCTTGCAACTACCCAGCTCAACGTTATTTTTTTTCACCCTATGAGCCCTGTCTCCAAAGCGTATCAGGGCAGTAGGCAGCACCGTAGACTGGCCCCGTTGTAACTTCTTGCAGCAATACCGCGCAACCTTGTCCCTCCTGCAGGTCTACTTGATGACTCAGTTGCAGGACGTTGTCAGCTTTTACCAAACCGGCGATACCATTCTCCGGTGTGAGTTGGTTGAATTTTCGCACGACGTGGTGGCTGGTCAGAGTTTTTCCATGATTCTCACCCGTGGTAATTACAGTGGTTTTCTCGATATCAAACACGGCAATCCATACATGAGCGCTGCCGGGTACCTGCGTGTGCTCGCCCGCCAGTTCAATGTGTAAATCGGTCTCGGTTTGTCCGGCGGCTGATGTCGGGTCGACTGTTATGTTTACTTCTATGTCCGGACGGTTGAGCACTTCGATTCCCTTCTCAATGACGGACTTTCTGGAGCCTACACTCGCATAGCGACCATTGATTACCGTTTGAGGTGTATAAACGCCGGTGGTACCAGCCAGATTGGCCAGGTTGTACAATCGCTGCCGATAGGTATTTTCAGGGTCTGAAAAGGGATCCTTGTGAGACCCGTGACTACCGTAGACCAGACTGTCCCAGTAGTCGACATGAAACTCCAGCGCGATCAGATCAGGATCGTTTTCTATCAACTGCCCGAGCAACTTTTCTGCAGGTGGGCAGCTGTAACAGCCCTGAGAGGTAAACAGCTCAACCACAGCGGGCCCGTTTCCGGTTCGTTGCGCTGCATTGCCAGTTGGCCCTGTGAATAACCCGAGACCTATCACGCCCGCGCCGGCTGCAAGGCCGAAAATACCAGCTGTAAAACCGGCCCTTAGGCGTCTGGCGGTACGTGATCTGTTGTGCTGTCCAAGATCGTTGTTGCTGTGATCGACTGTCAGCTTGTTAGATAGCTTCTGATGTTTCTGCATGGTTGATTCCTGATGTTGATGCCAACCTTGTGGTGCGGTGACTAGCCACACGCCAAATCGGTGCTATTATTTCGACCCAAGTTTCCGTGACATGTTCCCTCAGTGCGTAGCAAACTGAGTCCAGCAAGCTCGTAAATCCAAATAATAGCTTTGCAGCATATTAATAATACGACATGAGCCGCTATCGCCCACCACAACCGAAGTCTTCCCCCTATATTACACGTGAGGGGTATGAGCGTCTGCGTGCCGAGTCGGAATCGATATGGAAGTTTCGCCGTGAAGTCACTGAAGCACTGTCTGCCGCAGCTGCAGAAGGGGATCGGTCCGAAAATGCCGAGTATATTTACCGCAAAAAACAACTGCGTGAAATAGACAGGCGAATCCGCTATTTGCAAAAAAGATTACCGGATCTGAAAATAATCGAGACTGTCGGTAATCGTGAGCAAGTATTTTTCACAGCCTTTGTCGAGGTTGAGAGAGGTGATGGCAGCAGGGAGAATTTCCGAATTGTCGGCGCTGACGAAATTGATCCAGACAGGAACTACATCAGTGTTGACTCGCCGGTTGCCCGAGCGTTAATGAAAAGTCGCGTAGGGGACGAGGTGTCAGTGCAGATTGGAGAGCGGCTGGAAAGTATAGAAGTGCTTTCGGTGAGTTATCAGGTTTAGATATTACGTTTGGCTAAAATTGGTATTCAGGCGCACCATTTTTCGCAATACGTTTTATGCGCTATTTGTAATCAAGGCGCGGCGCGATCTTGCGAGCAGTAGATAGAGCACAATCCAGAAACTACCGCCACCACCACTGCCGCCAGCAATGCCGCTGCTATCGTCACCGGCCAGAACCAGTGTGTTTCCTGTGCTACCTGCTACTTGCCAGACAAACTGCGTACTGGCAATCTCCTGTGAGTCATTAGCTTGCACTGTGACAAGGAAGCTACCAGCTTCGGTCAATTCACCCCTGATAACACGATCATCGCCAAGCACCAAACCATCCGGTAGTCCGGTGGTAGTAAATTCAATCGGATCATTGTCGGCATCTATCGCCAACACTGTTAGTTCCACTAATTGCCCGACGTTTCCGGATTGATCACCCGGCGACGCAATCTGTGGTGGTGTGTTGTAGTTTATACCGCTATGACCGGGAGTAGACGGGCTCATGTTCGTCGCCCGCATGGTAAAGCCGTCCCAGTGCGAGTGCATGGTTCGGCGATCTTCATTTCTCGGTACATGATGGAAAGCAACGCGATGCCAAACTGTAATGTCCTGGTCCTGTATTGATTCATCGTTGACAAATTGCAGAATGTTCTCGCTGCAATCCGGGTTGAATCTTGCGTTCTCTGTGACAAAAGCTTCGCAATCATTCTGGCGCGTCACAAAGAAATCGAAATCGGTAAACGGCTCCAATTCACTTCGAACCAGGCGGTGGCCATAGTGCAGAGGCTCGATAAGGTAGGCGGGCGTTGTCGGGCTGCCCGACGCATTGTCAGACACCTTCCAGCTCACCAGATTTTCCGGGTCAATTTTTCTGGCAGCTTCTACGTTCAGGCGGTTTTCGAGTCTGGCGCGTCTGCCTTGTTGATCCAGCCTGTAAGACATCTCTGTGACAACATCATCGGTAGCGCTTTCGCCTATATCGAAATCCATTTGCCAGTAGTAGTTATGGGTGTGTGAAAGCCATGACTTTTGTGCATCACCTTCAAGTTGACGGCCAAACAGCGAGCCCGGGAAATCACTGCTGCGCTGCAGTGCGCCGGATGCGCCCACACTGGGTGCGATGCTGCCATCGGCAAAAAACTTCCATGTCACGATGTAGGCATAGGAGCCAACCTGCGAGACTGAAAAAAGCGTCAGGCTTTCTGACAGAATGGATTCGTTAGGTGTTCTGTAAGCATCATCGCCTTTGGAAAGCTGCTTGCACATGCCAGCACGGCCTTCAATGTCAATCAACTCACCACCCGGGCAATTTTCTTCAACCAGTGTTGAGCGAAAACCAGCACCCAGTCCAAACTGGGTAATGTCATTGTAAGTGACGAGGCTGTCGTCGTAGGCAACATGCAGCTGCGCCATGCGCAGTGATGCCAGTACGCTAATAGCTGCGCCACCGGGTGGTGTGTAGCTGATTTCGCTCAGCACAATATTTTCGCGTTGGCGTGCTTCCCAGCACATGGCCCACGCGGCGCCGTTGTCGAACTGTGCGCTTATTTGCTGGTCGACCGGGCAGCTGAGTGATTGTGCCGTTGCAGGGTTAAATCCCGTGAGGCCGAGCACAGCCAGGCAAAGTACTGCAAAGATTCTGATGCGTAAGCTACCGTTCATAATCAAAGTTCGTCAATCGGTGGATTGAACGGTGTATACCGCGACCAGTCAAACGGGATCATTTTAAATTCTGCCGCAAGCGAACCAATCGCGGGGGAATCTTCGGAACGAGGTACGAGATGCCTTGCGAGGCTGAACCAGACAACAGAATCCTGGTTGGATAGAACTTCACCATTGGTGTAGAAGTCGAGGCTAATAGCACATCCGTCTGCACGACCGGTATTAAACGAGGCCAGCCTCTCACAGTGATTGGCGCGGGTGACAGCCACATCAAACGAAGGCCAATTGTAGCGCCGGCTCTGGTAACTGTAACCGGACGTTTGCGGGTCAAGGTAGTAACCGATTCGTGTCGTGCCATTTTCAATGGCAGAAATTTGCGAATCACGTATCAGCCAACCGCGGAAAAGATCTCTATCAACACGACGAAACGATTCATTCGTTACTTCTCGGCTGACTAAGGGCCGTCGCAGTGCATCAACACCCGCCAGCCCGGGGAATTCTATTTCTTCAATGACATCTGGTGATGTATCGCCGCCAATGTTGAAATCAAGCCTCCAATTGGCAACCACTGTGGCGTTGCTGGCGAGGCGCTCGTTGCCAGCGACGGGTGTGCCGTAGCGACGATCTGCTGTGAAGCGGGAAAGACGACCTTGCAGGTGCAATGCCGGGGTGATTTCTCCATCCTCACTGAAGCGCCATATGCTCTGGTAAATGAAGGTCCCTACCTGTGACCAGGAGTGTAATGACATTTCGTGGCGCGGCAATGGCGTGACGTTACGCATTTGTATCATGGTATTCAGCTCACGCTGACGCCTGCAAATATTGCTGTCAGTGGTAGGGCCGGGTACTGAGAGTAAGTCACCGTTGTCACAGAAACCTGGCCCTGCTTGCAGCAGATCAGTTGTGCCGATGGCATTGTCAGACAGAACATGGCTGCCCTCGATATCTTCATCATACTTGAACAGTATCTGCCCCAGCGATGCTTCTCGCAGCACTTCCAGCAACGGTTCATTGGGTGCACCGTAAGATAGATTGTTGATGACCAGCCCGTTGTGAGTGTCAAAGCTGAGACAAAATTCCCAGCGTGCACCACTTTCGAATTCATGAGTAAATGAGTCAGGTTGTACTTGCGTGATTTGCGTTTGATTTCCGCTTACCGAGTACACCTGGCGTGCTTCACACTCGACCGCAAGTGCTGTGGTAGTTGGTAATAGGTAGAATAAAGCAAACAGCCCGGTTAACCGAAGTAGTGAGCCGAAAATCTTTAAAGTTGCAGAGCATAAACGATTGGACTGAACGGGAAGCTTCAGGCCATTTTGCTTGGCATGACTCATTGCAGTGCTTCCGGGTAGACGACGTTTTGCATCAGATTGACCACGGGTTCCAGAGAGAAACTGTAGTTGTCCCGTGTAAACACTGATATCAGTGCGCAACGCTCATGATCACAGGTTCTGGCGATCTCACTGCTATTGCTCTGATGAGGCTGCGGTTGCCAGACAGATACTTTCATATCGATTTCGTCAAATGTAGTCAGAGCCCGTCCGAACGCTCTCTGGTATTCTGTTTCCAATTGCTGTCTAACCTGGTCATTGGTCACCGCTAAAGCCGTAGCTGCCTGTTGTTCGCGGCTGTTCAAAGGCAGATGTGGGCTCGCGATTTCAATGACTTCTATGACTTCATCATTCTCCATATTCACGCGATGTAGTTCAGTAACACCACGCTGGTAGTCGAACACAAAGACTTCGGCAATCCGGGCAATCCGGTTCTTTTTGCTGTGCTGCACTTCGACAAGCAAAACTTCTATCTCCAGCTGTGGCGAGCCGACTGGCAGTTCATTGCCTGCGTTGCCATTACGGGTTTGTGCTGATTCGGATTTGCCGCTGGATGCTGCTGCAGACCTTGTTGCGATAGACTGTAAAGCCAGTGATGTAGCCGTTGCCTGCTCATTGGCAGTCAAGGCGGGTTGCCAACCAGCTAGTGAAGGGAAGCTGATAAGTGCCAGTAGAGCACTTAGCAGTGTGCCTGGAAGAAAAGCAGGCACTCGCGAGCACCGCAGTTTAGCTGCTCGCTTGCTCACATTAAATTTATAGCCGAATATTGCCACGGTCGGTTCTGTGTCGGTATGTATTGTTGTGCACCGTGCTAGTTGCCAGGCACGATGTCGAGTCAGCGCAGATCGTTACGAGTCCAACTTAATGATATAGCGAGCATTGCGCAAAATTAGTGATACTTTGGAAACATCCACTGATTGTGGTCCGACATCCCCGTATCAGACAAAAAAAGACTAAAAAAGTGCAGGAATTCTGCCGTTCATGGCAGGCAAAGGGGTAACGGGTTCACGCTACTGAAATCTGATTGTGCAGTGCCATCTGCTGAAACCCGGGTATGAGTAAAACCAGCAGTAAAACCAGCCTGATTCCTGAATCGGGTATTATTACGTGCAGAGCCATCTAAAACTTCGCTATTCTCACCAAAATCAGCATTTGCTACTGTTAAACAGCGTTTCCTGCCAACCCTGCTGCCTGTTCGCCATGCGTTTGCAAGAAGAGTTTGCTGTTAGATGTATTATCAAAATGTTACGTATTTTGTGCTTTAAACAGCCAACTGCATGGCAAACGACACAGCTAAACAATTGGAGCAACACCAGCCTTGATTCCTGAGCCCTTAGAACCAGAGAAGTTTGTGACACGTAGCGGCCCGCTATTGTCCTACACAAGAGAGCAAGCCAGTCGTTTTGCCAAACAGATTGCCGGTGACTTTAACCCGCTGCATGACGTTGACGCGAAGCGTTTTTGCGTGCCGGGAGATTTGTTATTTGTCACACTGCTTCACGAGTATGGTGTCGCACAATCCACACATGTGGAATTTTCCAATATGGTTGATGACCAGATGGAGTTCGAATTGCCACCAACGGTTGAGCAGGAATTCGAGCTGCTCGATCGCAAAGGTAAATCCTGTTTGACATTGAATCTGGAAGGCGCTCGTGAACATGACAGCGCATTTGTGGCTGCTCTTTCGCAAAGTTATGTGAGATTTTCCGGTAAAACTTTTCCGGATATTCTGGTGCGTCTGATGAAGCAAAACGAGGTCATGATAAACCCGAACAGGCCGCTGGTTATTTACAAAAGTATGCAAGTCAATTTGCTGGATGGAGCTGCTGCCAGTCTTGCAAGCTCAACAGACAAAGATCTACAGCTTGAGTTATCGTCATCAGTGTTGGATATAGATGGCAAAAAAGCGACTGCGACGCTTGAGTTTCAACTAAACATTTCGGGCAACAAAATTGGTGACGGCAATAAAATCATGTTGCTTGGCGGCTTGCGTGATTATGATCAGCAAACTATCGACGATATAGTGTCGCAGTACAATTCGTGGAAACAGGATTATGCAGTTTCCGCCTGAGTACCTGGGATTTATATAAAGGAAAACAAAGCATGAAAATCGATAATACAACCCCGGTCTGGATAACCGGTGGCGCATCGGGTCTGGGAGCAGCTTGCGTCAGCATGGCGCTGGACAAGGGCGCACCGGTAGTTGTGTTTGATCTTGCCGCTGATGGGGTTGCTGATAAAGGCGTTACCACAATCAATTGTGATGTCTCTGATGCTACAGCTGTGAGTCAAGCCATTGCCAAAGCAAAAGATGCAGGGGGTTTACCTCGTGTTTTGATCAATTGTGCGGGCATCGCGCCGGCGCAACGTACCGTATCACGCAAGGGGCCGCACGATCCTGATCTCTATCGAAAAGTCATTGAGGTCAATCTATTGGGTAGCTTTTACATGGCATCACAGGCAGCAGCGTTGATGGCTGATGCTGAAGCGCTGGAACATGGTGAACGTGGCGTCATTATTAATACCGCATCTGTCGCAGCCTATGACGGCCAGATTGGCCAGGTGGCGTATGCTTCTTCTAAAGCTGCGATTGCCGGCCTTACATTGCCCCTTGCACGTGATCTGGCGTCGCTGGGAGTACGCGTCTGCGCTATAGCACCCGGCATATTCTATACGCCCATGCTCGCTGGTATGCCGCAGGATGTGCAAGACAGCCTGGCCGCACAGGTGCCGTTCCCCTCGCGCCTTGGTGAACCATCAGAATATGCGAGCCTGGCCAGTCATATTGTTGCCAACCAAATGCTCAATGGCGAGGTTATACGACTTGATGGTGCCATACGCATGGGGCCGCGATAATCTGAAAACAAACCACTGACCACCGCCCAATCACCGCAGTAAAACAGCTCATTGGCAAACACGAGATCATGACTACCACTTCTGCATTGCCGGCGGCACTGGCCGGTTACCGGGTGCTCGATCTGACACATGTTCTAGCGGGGCCTTTCTGCTGCCACCAATTGGCTGTGCTGGGTGCCGAAGTGATCAAGATTGAACCTCCACAGAAACCGGATATGATGCGAGCTGAAGGCCCGGATGCTGAATTGGCTGAGCAGGGTATGGGGCTGCATTACCAATCACAAAATGCTGGTAAGAAGGCTATTTCGCTGGACATCAACAGTGATGACGGGCGTGAAGTTTTTACCCGCCTTGTGTCAACTGCGGATGTCCTGGTAACCAATTATCGTCGGAATAGCCAACAGCGTCTGGGCCTGGACTGGCAATCTCTTGCGCAAATCAATCCTCGTTTGATCACATGTTCCATCACCGGTTTCGGGCATACAGGCCCGAAAGCCGATGATGCTGCTTATGACAATGTCATTCAGGCTTTTTCCGGATTACTTTCCGCCACGGGGCATGATCAGAAAGCCCCTGTCAAAGTCGGCCCACCCGTGCTTGATTATGGAACCGGTGCTCAGGCCGCACTGGCGGTTACGTCAGCTTTGCTGCTACGCGAACGCACGGGTGCTGTCACCCACCCCGATGTTGCCATGCTGGATGCCGCGCTTATGCTGATGACCTCCAGTGTTACTGAAACTGCTTACACAGGAAAATCACCAGTGCCGAGTGGCAACAGCAACCCCAATCGTGCCGGATATGGTTGCTACGAAACCGCTGATGGGCGAATAATGATCGGTGCATTTACCAGTCGCCAGAACGCCATGCTTTGGCGCGCCTTGGGTAATGAGGAGAGGGCGGCTGAGGTTAACGATTTGCAACCCGCTAATCTTGACGCAAGATATCTGGAAGATCGTGAAGCATTCCGGGCTGTATTCATGCAGCGAAGTGCCACTGAATGGGAAGAACTCCTGAACAACGCTGGAGTGCCGGCAGCACGAGTACGTAATTTGGAGGAAGCGCTGAGCGAACCGCAGATACACTCGCGTTCTGTGGTGCAACAAGTCGCACCATTGGCGAATGGCGGCGCTACAAGTACGAACGGTGGAAAACGACAGGTAGAAACCTTTGTCAGCAAGGCTTGGCAAACTGCTAATTCAGCCTCAGCTGACTTACCGCTCACGTTGCCGCCGACAGCAGGGCAGCATAACCATGAACTATTGTCCGAGTTGGGTTTTACAGCCAAAGAAATTGATGGATTGCGGCAGGCGGGTGTGATCTAGGTTTAGCGTCTTGCCTGACCTTTTTGTAGAACATGCTCCACGCTTTGCGCGTTATTTCCTACAACACGCCTTTCTTCAGAATAAAGCAACCATACGGCCCTTCATCA
>CALLOA010000023.1 GCA_938005265.1 uncultured Granulosicoccaceae bacterium | reverse complement strand
ACACCGGTAATTCCTGAAGCTCTAGCCTTTTGCATCGCTTGACGCATACGTGTTTCTACGGCGAATGATTTCATTGCAGCGATAAATTCCTTGGAATCAACACCCAGCTCACCAACGAATTTGGCGATTTCCTTGCGGCTGCGCAAGCTACGCTTTTCTTTATGTATTCCATCAAACATCTGGTCGAAAATCTTGTCAGTTACACCTAGCTGCTCAGCGGCATAAAAGGTCTCAGAATGTGGGCGCCATGCCGGATTGAGTGGAGGTGCTTCGCGAACGAACTCTACGTAGTCTGGCTTATTGGCTTTCCACTCGTTGATGGTTGGCTCAAATGCAAAACAATGCGGGCAACCAAACCAGAAATACTCAAGCACTTCTACTTTGCCTTCGCCGGTACTGACCTGCTGTGGCGGCTTGATATCAGCATAACCCTGGCCTGCGAACAGTGACGAATTAGCAACAACAGCACCACCAGTAACAACTCCTGCTGCAGCCAAAGCCAGAAAATCTCTTCTGGACGTAGATACGGTCGCTTTGCCTGATTTCGCGGGCGACTCTGTAAAACGGTTTTTCATTTTAAAATGGCTCCTTGATATTAAATAGTTGTTAATTGCGAGATCACGCTAACTGTTCTTTTAGATATTCGATCAATTTGGTTCGGTTGACATGAAAGTTATTAAACACAACATTGCCCTCCGGGCTGATCAATACCAACCAGGGTGTACCACCCGTTCTGTAATTAATCATGGTGAGTGAAGGAATATGACTTTCCTCATCACCGGGATCGTGCCCCATGACAGCAGGTATGTCGTATCTCAGCTGAAGTTCCCGCACCTTATCCTGCGTATTGGTTGAATAGCCTTCAAACACCGTTTGAATGGCAGCGATTTCAACTTTTTCATGCCCGTAGAATTCATCACACATAGCCTTTAGCGTCGGGAACCCGCTGGAATGACATCCGGGACACCAGTTTTGGAACATTTTCAGGAATACCCACTTGCCCTTGGATTTCTCGATAGAGAATTCAGCCGGCTTACCGTCTCCATCGATCCAGTAGTCAAGCGAGATTTCGGGAGCGACATAACCTTCGATACCATACTTGGGTAATTCTTCCGAGGCAGTTTCGTTTTCTTCAGCTGCAAAGGCGAGTTTGCCCATTGAACTACCAGCTGCCAGTGCGGCCCCTGTTTTCAGGATACTTCTGCGGTTGTAAATTTTTTTCATTGCCGGGGCTCCATCAATTCATTTGTTTCATTAGTCAGTGCCAAAGCCACGTTATCGTGTCATGGCCAATGCCGGATTCCATGGTCCTGGGTTCGCTGTCGACGCACTGATTTTTATACTTTCTGGCGCCAGACAAGTCGTGTCATCGCAGGCTTGCAAATCAATTTTCAGCGCAACGGATGCCGCGCTTGCAAAGTCTTCGCTATCTCCGCCTTCCGCGTTTATGACATCGTTGCCAGCAAGTAGTTGTTCAGCAGGTACCATGAACTCCACAACACCCTCGTACAAGGATAGTTCGCTTCTGTCGAATCCAAGAACCCGCATCACGGGTTCCGGGAAGTCAATTCCCTGCACTTGCGTACCTTCGGTAGTAGTTATCCTCGTTCCAATCAGGTATTCCTGAATGGGGGCGTTAGAATTAATGTGCCAACCTTCATCAACCGCCAGCACTACTTTGACAAATCCAGCGGCGCTATCAGTATTTTCTGCAGGTTCGTAGGTAGCCGAAACCCGCACGTGCCCACGCCCGGCGTAACGAAGTGCCCCGTTTTCTCCGTTAAACATTTCCTGCGCCGCAGACAACATATAGCCAAACGCCGTAGGGCTTCTTTCTACCTGACCGGAAAAAGAGGCCAGAAGTTCCTCGCCAAGCGTTAAATAGTCGTCATTTCCGGTGCGGTAGAACAAGCGGCTGAGAACCCTTAGTGCCACTGAGTTACCCGAAGGGGAGGAATTGTCATGTATCGACTTGGGCCTTACGGGCAACTCGGCACCTGAGACACTGGTAGCTCCCATAAAGTACCCGCCCTGTTCCTTGTCCAGAAACAATTCGTTCATCTTGGCAACCATCGACTCGGAACGATCGAGCCAGCTCTTGTCCTGTGTAGCATCAAACAATTCAATCATCGCTTCTGCCAACAATGCGTAATCAGATTGGTTTGCCACCACAGATTGGCGGCCATTGAAATTGATGCGGGACAGTTCGCCATTTTCATTCAGCTGTGTCGCCAGCAGGCTTTCAGCTGCGAGGACTGCGGCCTGCAGATAATCATCACGCTCAAGGATTTTGTGGGTCTCAGCAAGAGTCGTGATCAACATGGCATTCCAGCCAACGATGACCTTCTCATCACGTAAAGGGTGTATACGACCTGCACGATGCTCAAGCAATTTCACGGCTATCGCATCGAGGCGTGTCAGCAACTCTTCAACAGGTACTTTCAATTCAATAGCCACTTGTTCATAGGAACCATCCATGTAGAGGATATTCTCACCTTCAAAGTTTCCCTCAGGGCTGGTACGCCACACCCGTCTTGCGAAGGTCGCTTCTTCCTCACTCAGTACTTCGTTAATTTCCTCTTCGGTCCAGACGAAAAATTTGCCTTCAGCACCTTCCGAATCAGCATCAGTCGCAGAATAGAACGTGCCTTCGGGACTCGTCATTTCACGCAATACATAATCAAGAGTGCGGCTGGCGATCCGGGCGTGCTCCCAATCACCAGTTAATTTGTATGAGCGAGCATAAGCACGAGCCAGGTAAGCCTGGTTGTAGAGCATTTTTTCAAAATGTGGCACCAACCAACCATCATCCACAGCATAACGATGGAAACCTCCGCCAACCTGATCATGAATACCACCTGCCGCAATGCGTTGCAGAGTGAAATAGGCAGCGTCTAGTGCTTCCTGACTATTCTCACCACCGTTTGCAGCCTTTTCCAGCAGTAATAGTAAATCGGCTTCCCTCGGAAATTTTGGTGCATCACCGAAACCACCTTGAAGATCATCGTAGCCCTGTAGCAGTAGTTGCACGGATTGATTAACCTGCTCTTCTTCGACCGAACGTGCAGCAGCTGACAACTTGTTTACTTCATATAGAGCGCTGGAAACTTTCTCGGCTTCACTCAGCAGAACATCTTCCTGTTGTGTCCAGGCAGCAATAACCCTGTCCTGTAAATCAATAAACGTTTCTTTCGGAAAATACGTGCCGGCATAAAAGGGTTTTGCATCCGGTGTTAGCCATGCAGACAACGGCCAGCCACCTCTGCCAGTCATCATTTGCAGAGCGGTCATGTAGGTCTGATCCACATCCGGATGTTGTTCACGATCAACTTTGATAGCGATAAAATTGGCATTCATATACTCGGCTACATCCAGTTGCTCGAATACCTCGCGCTCCATCACATGGCACCAGTGACAAGTGGCATAACCAATTGACAGGAAAATCGGGCGGTTAGATTCGCGAGCTGCATTCAGTGCTTCCTCACCCCAACTATGCCAGTCGATGGGGTTATGAGCATGTTGCAAAAGATACGGCGAGTCCTCGCGAATCAAACGGTTTGTATAGTGCGGCTCGCCGTTGTCATGAAGATGCTCTGTACGAGGTGTGTAGTCCGGATTCCCCTGCTTTACCTCTGCATAGGATGCATCCAATTCTTTTTGCAGTGCTGAATCAATCGGTAATTCGATAATTTCGCCGTGGCTGCCAGATCCCGCGTCGCTAGCCGCATGAGCAGTTGCTGAAGTGAATTGCAGCAACGGAGCCACCACCACTGTGGTGAAGATCGCAGTAGTAATGACTAACGGACTCAAAGCCCGGGATTTAATCAGATTTTTAATTTTCATATTCATTGTTCTTGATTGCGATGCCATGCGCTTCGCTGTAAAACGCTATCTGGAACTGCTTTCAGCGATCAGATAAAAAAGCTTACCCTGCTGCCACGAATTGACTGAGACCTTGTCTGGAAAGACATGGTTTACATTGCCCAGTGCCGCAAGTTCTTCGTTTGCCAGTGTCACAAAGACACTACGCTCGTCAATCACAGATCGCTCGGCAACATGGTCAGCTTCGTCAACGCCCAGATCCAGACCATTACCCGTGACTGATGTGTTTACATGATTGGGTTGCAAACGCAAATGAACGGCAAGATTTCCCGCTAGAGTGCAATAACGCCCGCCCAATAGGGTATGTGAATCCGCAAACTTTTCGGGTACTTTGAGCTCGAAGTCCAACCGTTCCATAGACTGTGCCAATGCCACTATATCGGAATCGTTATACTCGACCTGCAGCTTGCTTTGATGATTAAGGGCTGCTTCTCTGAGCATCAAACTGGCTAGATGACTATTGGTTTTCGATCCGGAATTATCATTAAAAAGATTGCCAGCCGAGAACCAGGCAAGCCCGAAAAGCAGACAGACAGCGGCAAATGCACGGCGATACGGGCTGCCCGGATTTGGCGAATTAAAACGCAATTTTTGATATAGCCTGGTCACGAGCGTGACTTTTTCAGACTGCGCTGACACGCGTTCCGAATTTAGCTCTTGGTTTTTTTCCCTGACTGCCTGCGTTTCTGCCAGCAACATTTCAAGCCGGCGGTTACTTAACCGCTGGTTTGAATAGTGATTGATGATCTCTCTATCAAGCATCGGGTCTTCCATTAGCTAACCCTCCGGCTCTTCATTTTGATCACGTTACTGCGTGCTTTGCCCTCAGGCCCGGAGTCCGCCCGAACAGAGCCGTTTTCACTCGTCATATCTGCACCGTCCTGAGCGTCAGCTACCATTGAATTTCGTAGTTTCTTTTTTGTTCGAAACAAAAGACTCAAGATCGTACCTCGAACCTGGCCCGTCATTGCACTGATTTCGTCAGCGGTATAACCTTCAACAACCGACAGGAACAACACCTCCCTTTCATTGGACTTGAGCTTGTCAAGATGATGTTCCAGCAAATCTGCGTTGACCAGAGAGTCCAGAGCCACATCCTGGTTGTGTAAAGGCTCAAGTTGACTGCTGGCATAGTTGCTGACGATCGTGTTGTGCCTGACTCTATCTATAAACAGATTCTTGATGGTACGGAACAGCAACGGCTTATCCGGGCTGTCGCCATAGCGTGACACCAGACGAATCCAGGCGTCGTGTAACAGATCTTCTGCATCCTGACGGTTTGCTGCCAATGCATACGCATAGCGATATCCTATGGTCAGTAAATCACTGTCGGTTACTGCTTTCATGCCGATAAAAGAGTTCTCGTTACGTGTGGCTGCTGTTGTAGCCGGGCCGGGGTTCAAGTATTGCTCTATAGATTGATATAGATAGAACGAAACAGTTCTACCAATGATTGCAAAAGCATGAAATATGTGAGTCCTGACTGGAAACATTATGCATGCCGCTAATAAAACACGCTTATTTGTCATCCAACAGGCCTGTTGGTGCAGCTGCGACGGCGTGTGTTAACCTCACTCCTGGCCAGATCTAACACCAGAAGCAAGCCAAATAACGGACCAATCCGACCAATGAAACAACGCCACCTATTCTTCTGGCAGGTGTTTGTAACCCTGCTCGGCTGGCTACTGCAGCCAGCTGCTTCATCTGCCGAAACCTACACTCGAGATTATGGTGGAGAAATAGGCTTTGAATTGCAGGTGTACCCCACAGGCGTGATTCCCGGTGTCCGCTTTGAAACAGACATCGACGACTTCAGTACATTCCACCTGCGTCTTGGAGCCCAAACGATAAGGCATCAGGACTTCGGAGTACATGATGACGAGCGTGGTAATGGAGTTGGTGCAAGCATTGGATACAAGCGCTACCGCAAACTTGGCTACGAGGGTTTTAGCTGGAGTCTGCGATCCGACTTATGGTTCAACACTCTAGACTGGACAGACAATCCCGGCACTACGGATGAAGTAAGCGGTACCACCGATGTGTTGGTACTCCAGCCAACCGTGGAATTATCCTGGCTTTTTCTGCCGGTATCCAATTTGTTTGTCACACCCTCCTTTTCAGCCGGATTTGAAATAAATATTCAGACCGAAGGTGAGGAGGTGGGTCAGGGGTTTATCTATATTCTCGGGCTTACAATAGGCAGGCGATTTTAATCGGTAAACCAGGTTCATCGCTGACAGGGAGCATTACCATTCTGCTTGTCGAATAAACTGGTAATCTACACAACATTGATAACTCTGACAGGCAGCCAACATGCGCTGGTATTTCGATTTCATATCGCCTTTCGCGTATTTACAAAGCACCCGCTTGCAGGAACTGGCAATCCACCGGGAAATAGAATTCATGCCTGTGCTGTTTGCAGGATTGCTGAAGCACTGGGGGCAGCTGGGGCCGGCAGAATTACCCAGTAAGCGCCAATGGACTTTTGAACACTGTGCCTGGCTGGCAGATCGAGACGGCATAACGCTGAATCTGCCAGCGGCCCACCCGTTTAATCCATTACCGTTGCTTCGCTTATGCCTGACAGCTGGCAACACTACTGCCGTGGTTGAAAGATTGTTCCATTATGTCTGGTGCGATGGCCTGTTGCCGGATAATGAAGAAAGTTTTGCAGCGCTATGCGGGGAGTTTGGACTGAAACCTGCCGACACTAATAACGACTATGTAAAGCAACAGCTGCGTGCGAATGGTGAGTCCGCTATTGCCGAAGGCATTTTTGGTGTACCGTCAATCACCTTCGACCAGCAATTGTTCTGGGGTTATGATGCCACCGACATGGCACTGTCAGGCTTGACCCGCGATCAGCCTACCAGTAGGTGGCCGGCAGAAAAACTTGCCGCCGCCGCGCGTTTGCCAGAGGGATTACAAAGAAAGCGTTGAAATGAAACCCGAAACCGTTCGGAACTGCCCCATAAACCTGAACAACTCTTTGCTGCACGAATTCCGGGCTAATCTCCATGCATGCCGGGTGCTCGGCAGAATCGCGACTATCTCTGCGCTGATCAGCCTTTTTGCTCTGTTGTCCGTTCCTGTCAAAGCAAACGACTATCGCAACTTACCTGACCCCAAAGGCCCACTGGATGAATTTCATATGGCGCGGCTGATTTTCGAACCCAATGGCCTGAGCCAATGGCACCCTCCCGGTCGCCCCTGGTGGCGTATCGACTGGCCGGAGGCCGAACAGCATTTTATCGGTGGTGTACAGCGTTATACCGGTATCAACGCTGCTGAAGACAGTGTTCATGTTCATCTCAACGATGACGCAATTTTTGATTACCCGTGGTTGTTTGCCCAACAAGTCGGGCGTTGGCAGCTTTCTTACAAAGATGCTCGCAGGCTGGGGGAATATTTAATGCGCGGTGGCTTTTTGTTGGTCGATGATTTCCACGGTCCCGAACAATGGCAAATATTCAAAGACGTCATTAATATTGCATTGCCCCATCATCAAATTACCAACATTGAAGAAGGTGATGCCTTGCAAATTCATTATCAATTTGATGATCTGAGCCAGATACCGGGAAGACGGCATATAATGAATTGGTCGCCAGATCACCCTGTGATTCAGATGCCCCATTCACCAGAGCGCTGGCTGGGGATTCGCGATGAAGACGGCCGTTTAATGGTTGCCATCAACTTTAATATGGACATGGGTGATGCCTGGGAGCACGCTGATGATCCCTATTATCCGCAGTCAATGACGTCGTTGGCTTACCGTATTGGCATCAACTACATAATCTATTCCCTGACCCACTAATGTGTATGCAGTGACATATTTGCAGTGATACCCACGATTGCTGCTTGCTGCTTTTCGCTGTTTACCAATGAGCTCCGGCATTGATCTGTATGTCCTCCATGGTCAGCCCACTGATCGAGTCAGAGCACAATAAAGCCACTAGCGCTGCAATTTCATCAGGCTCTACGATGCGCCCTTGCGGATTGGCCTGTGCAATTTTATCCAGCACCGTGCTCTTGTCGATTCCTTCATTTGCAGCGGTTTCGGCAGCTGTTGCCTGAAGCATATCGGTCGCAACCCAGGTCGGGCTCACACTCACACAATTGACACCGTAAGGTGCCCCCTCCAAAGCCACAGTACGGGTTAACCCGAGTACACCAGCCTTGGAGGCGCAATACGCAGCGTAGCCCGGGTGTGCCGTATGGGCCGCGGTAGACGCGATATTGATGATGCGTCCCCAGCCCCGCTGTTTCATCAAGGGCATACATGCCTTTGTCATCAGATAGGTACCTGTCAGATTGACATCCAACACCTGTTGCCAGGCTGCATCGTCGTGGCCGATAACATCCTGATGATGACTGATACCCGCAGAGTTCACCAATATGGCGGGTGGCCCGGCACGTTCAGACACCGTCAAAATAAATCGCTCGACGGACGCCGCACAACTGACATCCAGAGGAAGGCATGTCAGTCGCTGTGCCACAGCTTCAGAAAGGGAGCTGTTTGCATGGGCGGGCTGCTCGCCGGACACAACAGACCGGGAACCGGCAAAAACCTGCGCACCTTCAGACAACAGCGCAGTAGCAATCGCCAATCCGATACCGCGCGTCCCACCGGAAACGACTGCAACCTTTTTGTCCAGATCGCCCATGGATTATTCAACAGAGATGATTTTTGTGATTGCTGGTCGGAGCTTGCAGTAATAACGCACGGCTCTGGATGTCACTGCTATCAGAGTGGGCGCTGCTTAAGCAGATCCCTTATTTCTGTGAGAAGCTCGACTTCACCAGCCTCCTCTTCCGCGGCAGCTTTTTTCATGTTGCTGATCGCTTTGATGATCATGAAAATCACAAAAGCTACGATAATGAAATCTATGAAGGCTTGAATAAAGGCGCCATAACCAATACTGGCGTCACCCACGGAGAAGGCCAGATTTGAAAAGTTGACGCCGCCAAGTACAACCCCGATTAGTGGCATCAAGATGTTGTCAACCAATGCCCCGACCATCTTGCCGATGGCAGCACCGATGATAATGCCGACAGCCATATCGACCAGACTGCCTTTACTGGCAAAATCCTTAAACTCCGATAACATTCCCATCCCGACTCACCTCGCTGAACGCTGATAACGCAATATTGCAAACTATCAGCATAGTCTAGTTCAACGGGGGTCGCCGAGGATGGGAACGAGCGGGTTATTCGTCGTTATGTACTTCCTGCCACCAGGTTTTCTTCGTTAGCTGGCCGAAGTCCAGCTCATCGAGCGGTTGCTCAGGGCCAACCAATACAACGGGCACACCTTCTTCCGATATCAAAGCTGCAGCTGATGGTGGAATACCGCCATGCTTCAAAATGCGACTACGATCGTCTTTATTCAATGCAGCGCCATCGTCACCACCAGTACTCGACAAATTGATGGTAGGACTACCATCGAATACATCCAGAACGTATATGGCACCACTACCAGCAGCAGGCTGGCAGGGTCCACCATCACCGGCGGGCAGATAAGTAGTAAACAGCAGCTGATTATTAATGGTGACAGTTTCAGACAACGCTTTCTCACCTTGTTCTTCGAGGCGTATCATCCAGCCGTTTTTAGCCAGGATGTCTGAGGCCAAGGGGTTAACGTCATTGGTGACGTCGAGCAAATCCGCTTCGGTAATCGGTTGCCAGGTGGCACTGGCACCACTGCCAACGATACGACCATAGTCTGGCGGTGCGCCGTACACATCTTCTATCCGCAACATATACAAGCGATCCTGTATTACATCATCAAGCGGGTGAGCACGCCAGCCGGAACCGATCGCGATTGAGAGAAATCTCAAGCCGTCTTTACTGATGAGTGACACATCGGGCTCATAGTAAAACCGCCTTGCGTCTTCGGCATCAGTGCCAGACAAATCGGCCATAACACCACCTCTTACAAAGGGTTCCGAATTACCTGAGTTGTTGATGTCGAAGCGCCAGATTTGCCCACCCATATCGGAGGCATACATCTGATCCGCATTACCGTCAAAATCTATATCGAGAACTCTTATGTTACCGGGAATACTGTATTGCATCTCCGGCATATGTAAATGATCAGCTCCAGCTCCTGTGTTGTTAGGTGTAGCTGACCATAACTTTTCACCTGTTTTAACATCGGCTATGAAAAGAGCTCGGCCTTCGTTGTCTATCCTGGTGGGTTGTGTGGGTACGTTTCTAGTATCGTCCTGGTTAATCGCATAACCACCACCGAAGACCAGCACCGGATGAGCATCAACGCCGTTGATGCGCATAGTGGCAACATTGGCTTTGGACCAGGTTTGTGCCAACTCTTCATACCCGGGTGTACCACCGTTGCCACCACGTATAACCCATTTTAGCTTAGGCTTGGAGACATCAGAGATATCAAGGGCGTAATAGTTGTTGCCACCACGTCTCATCCCTACAAATAGATAAGCGTCCTCACCGGGGTCGATAACCGTATTATTATTTTTGTCATCAAACCAACTGGATATGTCTCCATCCAGACCATAGGGGTGTGGCGTAGTCGAATTCCCTTGAAAGAAATCGTCGAGATTACCCAGTAGTTCCTGAGGAATATACGCATATTTTTCTGAGCCGTCTTCGTGATCAATCGCGTGAAGAAACCCTTCATTGGTTGCTACATAGACCACAGAGCTGAAATTATCGTTACCATCGCTGTAGTTAAGGATAAGCGGTCGCGAGTGCATCGGGTCACCCAGGTGCAAACGAGCGTCAGTTTTATCCCCATCACTGTCTTCATCAAATACATCAAGCCCTCTGGACCATCTGATCAGGTTTTCCCTGTATTCATTACTTTGAGTACCAATTTCCAGAACAGTCTTGTTCAAGGCGGTGTTATCTTCATGGAAAGCATTGGCAGCCGTTGTCAAATCAATATCGTTAGTGCTGTCAGGGCCGACATAGGTATAGACTTTACGCGGGTTGCTATTACCCGGCCCGGCAACCCGGATTTCGCCGGCTGCTCCACCGCGTTCAACATCGGTTCCATCCTGCACATCCGACCACAGGCTGGTCGATGAAGCAGAGAAGAAGCCTGTTGATGGATCAACCGCTGGTTCATCATTGACGTCCACTATTTTGACTTCAGTTGGACTCAGCGTTTTGATTCTATATTTCTTGAGGTTACCTCCCCATAAAGGGTTGTCTGCCGGACTGAACAGAGAGAAGTAAATGTCGTTACGGTGCGTCAAACGGTTGAACTGGTTGACGGTGGCACCGGGTGCAACAAACGTTGTATCAAGGTCCAGCACGTCAGCAAGAATCCGCTCGAAAGCCTCTTGCAACTCTCCAGCCGTTATTGCTTCAAAAAACTCCCCTTCACCCGCTTTCGCGACATCTTCAAGAAATTGAAGATCTTCCGGTTTACCGAACCCAATCGTGTAAGTGCTGATTTTCTGATCATCAGGCAAACCCGGCAATTGGTCTTCTGTGGCCATCCAATTAACGAATTCTTCAATACATTCCAGCTGACCACCGTGCTCGCAGCTGGAGACATTCAGACGCGACTTTACCTTTTCCTGTGCTGAATTCCAGGTTGGAACTCCGTCTGAGAGCAAAACAATATGATTAGACTGGCAACTATCTGCAACAGGTGATTTGTAAACAGGGTTATCGCCCAGTGTTTGAAAACGACACCGCCATTCATCGCCGCCCCAACCAGAACAAAAACTCAGTGGATTTACAACTCCTGAACTCAAACTTTCAGGGTGAGATACACGGTGATAGGAATGACGTTGATCAGGATACATGTCGTGATTTATCGCCTTGTTACCACGGGTACGACCATAGTCAACGGCACCACCGGTAAAATACCTATTGGCTTCATACAGAACATCCAGTATAGGCGTCCCACCCGTAACCTGTAGTTTATCTACCTGTTCAATCAGATGGTCACGAACGGTTAAACCCGAGAACGTGGCATTTTTATATTCGACAACAAGAGTTGGTGCATTCGACGGTTCACCATCAAACGATTCAAACTCACGAAACCCTGTGCCAGAGATGCGGTTTATCATAAACGCCATCGAGTTTTCAGGCTGCCAGCCCCCTCGATTAACGATCTCCTGCACGATATCTTTCAGATCAGGTGTCTGAATCTTTTCGTTTCGTGCCACCTCGGGCGGATTTATCCAGGCGACAGAAGACGTTGTTCTGGCACGATCCCTTATATTTCGACGCACCGAAACAAACTGGGCCGGGTTGTCACTTGCCTGACCGCGGATTTCCAGGTGCGTATTTCCCGTACGGTAATCATCAGCCTCAAACTCTATATAGGCTTTGGATATTTCTGCACCCGCAGGAATATTTACACCCTGGAATCGCACCCCAACTGTCAGGAAAGAGTCATTTCTTCTGGCAACGAAAAGGTTTCTATTGCTGGTATTGACATTAGTACTAGGCCATTCGTAAGCATCATCGGAACTTTGACTTACCTGCGAAATCGCAGTACCGGTTACACACCCTTTACCAGGCGCAAGAGTGTCAGCGTTGTAGGTAATTTTCAGAGCTGGCGCTTCGTTAGCATCATTATCTGCTGAAACCGCATCGCGTCGGCCATTCCCCTCGAGAATAAACGTCATAGCGTTACCGCCACACCAACCATTGCGGTCAACTACTGATTGCAACAGGTGGCTGATATCCGGAGTCTCATACATGCCGTCTGTTTCCCAATTATTAGCCGTCCAACCTTGAGTTGCTGCGGACTTTGCTCTATTGGTCAAATCAAAATCATCTGTTTCGAGCTCCCGCGAATCATCTGCATCCTCAATATAGATATCAATGGTTGTAGGTACATCAGAATCCTGCTGTGCCGTGAATACAAGGCTTGCAGATTCTATAACCGCACCTGAAGGAATATCCAGCCCGTCAAATCTCAATCCCACTGCTTGCTGTGCAGCACCATCGTGACTGGGTAAACCAATGGAAAGGATGTTGCCACTGTCAAAAACAGTCCCGCTTTCTGTCTCTTGCTCGACATCGTCTGCGGCGAATGAAATACGGCTAAGATCGGAAAAACTACCGCAATTATCGACGCATAACTGGTTTTCGATATCAGAAACCGGGTAGAGAATTGACCCACCGCCTTCAGCACCGTTGAATCGCATCAAACCAACATTCAAATTGGTTATACCACCTAAAATTCCGTGCAAGGCTTGCTTCATCCGCGTGATACGCTTCTCCGTTCCTCCAGTCACATCATCAGTACCCTCATTCATGGACCCGGAAGTATCCAAAGCAAACAGAATATTTGGCTTGATCTGCTGGCTCGAATTGATACTACCGAAGAAAACCTCGGTATCATCGGCTTGTACCGAGGCAACCGTGCACACAAGGCTGGCTGCCACCACGGTTTGGGTGACAAATTTCACAGACTTGAAAAGTGGATTTTTTTGAAACGCTTGAATTAAATTCGACATCGTCAAAAGTTCATACACCATTACAGAAGAAGGTTTTTAGCAATGACGTTATCGACCGCAGAATTTACAAACTAAAAGTGCTGAACTACAAACAGGCAGTTTTTTTACCGTTTACAAGTGAGTTTTGCGAACTTGCGCTTACAACGGGTATTCAGAAGCAAACGTGAGACTTGTGTCGCACAACCGTAAAAGCTGCTGTCAAATAATTAGCAGCAGATCAGCTACCGAAGGGATTTCAGTTGAAGGATATGGGGTTTAGTTCGCCGGACCTGGAAGCGGCCCGGCGTCTTTAACTACTTTACAAGCTTACTGAATATAAAAGGACCACAAAGACCGAGAAAAGCCAGTACGAGAAATAATGCTGCTAACGGCTGTGTAAAAATTAACCACCAATCTCCTTCAAACATCTTCAAGGAGTTTTGCAGGTTGATTTCAACCATTTCGCCCAGAATCAGACCAACGGCAATCGGCGCTACTGCAAAACCATGCCGTCTGGCAAAAAAACCGACAATCCCAAAAATAACCGCTATCCAGACATCCAGCAGCGACGAACTCAGGGAATAAGCACCTATAACCGAAAGAGCAAAAACGATGGGCCAAAGAATGGCAGGCGGCACCAGGGAAATTCTTGCAAAGTACTTAGCTGCATAAAGCCCCATGCCAAGAAACATGAAATTAGCGAGTAACATGGCACCGAATATCTGGTAAACCGTACCGACTTGCTCGGTAAACAGATAAGGACCGGGCCGTAAACCATGTACCATAAGCCCGACCAGAATAATGGCGGTGGTGCCACTGCCCGGGATACCTAACACCATGGTTGGCACCATCGCTCCACCGGTGGCTGCATTGTTTGCGGATTCGGCACCTGCTATTCCTTCAATCGCACCTTTACCGAATTCATCTTTGTTTTTAGACCAGCGTCTGGCCTCGGAATAGCCAATCATTGAAGCGACCGTCGCACCTTCTGCCGGTAATATCCCGATAAAGGTACCTATGCCACAGGAGCGTAATATGGTTGCCCATATTTTTTTGTAATCCTCTTTAGTAGGTAACTTGACTGCTTTGATTGCCACCCGATTCATCACACTGTTAACGGTTTTGGACTGCACGAACAATTCGGACAAAGCAAACAAACCGATCATAACCGGCACAAATGACAAACCTTCATACAATTCATAGTTACCAAACATAAAACGTTCGATACTGGTCGACTTTTCTGCGCCTATGGTGGCAAGCCAGACACCAAAAATGCCACCGATAAGATTCTTGATTGCACCACCTGCGCTGATGCTTGCCAACATGGACAAGCCAAACAGGGTAAGAGCAAAATATTCAGGTGGCCTGAACTGATAAGCAACCCGTGCCAGGAGCGGTGCTGCTATGCAAAGAATAATTACGGAAAATATACCGCCAACTGTGCTGGATACCACCGCGATGCCAAGAGCACGGCCGGCTTCACCGCGTTGCGCCAGCGGAAAGCCATCAAAAGTCGTCGCTGCAGCCGCAGACGTACCCGGCGTGTTGATTAATATGGCGGTGATGGAGCCTGCAAACGTTGCAGCTACATAGATCGTTGCCAGTACAGTAATGGCGTGTACCGGCTCCATGGTCAGAGTAAACGGTAGAAGCAGTGCCGCACCAGTTGTGGCACCCAAACCCGGTAACACACCAATAACCACACCCAGAATCGTCGTTAGAAAGATCAGGCCGATCAGATAAGGGTCCAGAAACACCAGGGCCATTGCTGAAATTGCTTCTGTCATTGTCGTCTATACCGGTCCGTGTTGAGGCGTTTCAAGTTCAGGCCTATGTTGGCTCAGGCGATCCCAGTTCAGGAATACCACCAGTTGGTGAAAAGTCCGCGCGGAAATCGTATACGCAATACCTGATCAAACAACAGGAATATAGAGGCAGGTGTTACCAGGGTGGTCAACAGTACAACCCACCAGCGCCGTTCACCCCAGATCAGGCACATACCGAAAATAACAGCAGCGATCGCTATAAAAAAATCAACGTAGCGGGTCACCAGATAAAATACCAGCATCAGAGCGATGGAGCTCCAGGTGGCGAAGGGTTCGAGCTTTATCGGCTCAGGTGGTTTGCGCTGATTCTGCAGAACAAGAAAAATCACCAGCACAAGGTTCAGCACCATCAGGAAAATGGGAAAAGCACGCGGCTGCATGCTGTCGCCAACGATCATCGGCGGTGATTCATCGAGTTGCAAGGACAGGATGATGATCACCACCGAGAACACAGCAATCAGAAACGGTATCAGGTAGATACGTAAACTTTGCACTGGCACCTCGGCTTGGCTCTTTTTGACATCAAACAGTTGATATCAAACAGACGGAAAAGCCCGACTGTGGGGCGCGAGCCATAAGTAAAGCGATAGCCGGCTGCTCCTGAGTAAACAGATCAGGAGCAAGCCAGCGATATCAACGTGGAAGGCATTGAAGCCTGTTGAAGCCAAAAAAATCTACTGTACCAATCCCATCTCTTTCAAAGCGGGACCAAATTCTTCCACCATAGATGCGATCTGTTTACCCCAGCTTTCCGAGCCCTGTGGTGACGAAGCATCAAGGCCCGAGTTCATCAGATAGGCTTGATACAGCGAATGATCCATTGCTGCAGAGATACCTTCTTCCATCTCGGCGCGACGTTCGTCAGAGACACCGGCATGTGTGACAAATCCACGTGTGGTGGAAAGAACCAGATCAATGCCAAGCTCAACCGATGTTTTGGCATCAGGAATCGGTTCCATGCCATTTTCAGACAGTATGACCATAGGGCAGATATCTCCCGCTTCGACCGGAGCCGCAGCTTCCGAAAGATTCAAGGTACCAACATCAACCGCACCTGCGACCAGCTGAGTAGCTAACTCCCCGCCCCCTTTGAACGGAATGTAAGTCGGCATCGGCAACCCCAGCCTCTTGGCCCAGAGGTACACCGTAATGTGATCGATCGTTCCAGTCTGCGTGCCACCAAATTTCAATTTATCGCCAGCCTTCATGCCTTCGACAAATTCTTCAGGGGTTTTGTATTTGGTCGTTTTGCAGTTGACCATCAGAATTTGGGGGTCGTTGGTGCCACGAGCAATCGGCGCCATATCGTCAACCGTCAATTTTGTCTTGCCTGCTGCCATGGTGATCGCATGGCCCACAGTAAAGGTCATAATCGAATTGCCATCAGCCGGGCGCGTCAGGAAGTAGTTCATCGCCGCCGCACCGCCGCCGCCACGTTTGTTAACAACCACCATATCCTGTTTTAAGGTGCGCCTTGAGCGCATCATCATCATGCGCGAATTGACATCCGTGCCGCCGCCGGCACCCGCATGGGTAATAACTTCAATAGCCGGTTTATCGTCTTGTGCCCAGATCGAAAAACTCATCAGTGACACGGTGCATGCCAATGCGACGGCACTGACTCCTGCACTTATGGAATACTTGCGTTTGAACATTTTCTTCCTCCTCGGTTTGACTGCATTGTTACATCTGGTTTAGTGCTGGACTGATTTTGCAATCAACATGACTTCAACCTTGTTGAAGCCAATACTGACTCAAACAGACCAGTATTTTTAACGTTGCTAATTAACCTAAATTTTCACTCCTGCCTCACGTGCCCGTTCCACCATATAGTCACGGCCAGTCAGCATATCGTCTATGCTGGCAAAACCGTTGGTGTAATGACCTTTAAAACCAAGCCCTTCAATTTTTTTAAACATTGCGCCAAAGTCGAGGGTGCCCTCGCCCGGTATCTGGTGAATTTCATAGCTGCCGTTGTTATCCGCCAACCTCACTTCACGACACAGATCGAAATCCATCTGGTCTATAAAACTCTCTATACCGACACCGGGAAGAAAGTGCGCGTGATTGGCGGTAAAGGTCCATTTCAGTGCGGGCGACTGAATCTTTTCAAAATAGTATTTACATTCGGCTGGTGTGACGGGCAGGTAGTTAACCTCAGCCAACACAGGTTCCCAATTCAGATTTTCAAGAAGCAGCAACATGCCTTTTTGTTCTGCATACTCTGAAATTCTTTTCAGACGCTCAATCGCTGTTTCAATGCGTCTTTTGCGGCAGGCGGTAAAATGGTAACCGCCGTGCACGACAATCCATTTGGCATCAAGTTTTACCGCCAGATCGATATAAGCTTTGAGATATTGATCAACAGCATCGCGGCAAAATGGTGAAAATTCAGCGACATTAACACCGGACAAGGTATGTAACCCCAGCTTTATACCTCCTTCCTCACAAGCCTGCCTGACGGCACGGCAACGTTCGGCATCGAAACTCTCCAGCGCGTTTGGTTCAATATCCGTTTGCGCGTCCAGATAGAACACCTGGTTCTGCCGCGCAAAGGCAATGCCCTCTTCGAGCGGTACACGACGCCCGAGATCGATACCTATTCTATCCTTGAGTGATTGAGCCAAAATAATCGCCTCTTCTCTTCTATCCGCCTACTGAAACTGAAAAAAATGAAACTGAAAAAAAATTAACTGGTGATTATCGCCCCTTGAACTGCGGTTTGCGCTTTTCCATAAATGCACGCCTGCCTTCTACGTAATCTTCACTTCGAAAACAGTCATCAACCATTTTATCGATACCACTGTGATCACGATCATCAGGGTCTTGCTCAATCGCCAGCGTCACCGCCTTTACGGCCGCAATCGTCATTGGAGCATTCTCCCGAATACGGGCCAGATAATCATGTACATAGGGATCAATGACCGTGGCCGACAGCACCCGGTTAACAAGCCCCATATCACAGGCCTCCTGTGCCGAGAACTGTCGCGCGGTATAGAAAATTTCCTGTGCAAATGAAACAGTGACAAGCCGCGTCAATCGTTTGATACCGGTATAACCGTATCCAAGGCCAAGCTTTGCCGCCGGTACACCGAAGGATGAACGATCAGTGCAAATTCTGATATCGCAACAAACGGCAAGTGCCAACCCGCCACCAATACAGTAACCCTTGATCACAGCGATCGTAGGTTTCGGAAAGTTCTCCAGTGTTGAATAAAAGCCTGCAGAGGTTGTCTGATAATGCGCAACAGCCTCTTCAGTAGCGCGCTCACTTTCAAATTTTGAAATATCAGCACCCGAGGCAAACGCTTTGCCGCCCGCCCCTGTTACCACCAGTGCACGCGTTTCTCGATCTTTTGACATGTCGCCCAGCACCTGAGTGGCGGCACTCCACATATCCAGACTGATCGCGTTGTGTCGTTGTGGATTGTTGATCACGAGATAACCCACGCGATCAACGGTTCCGGCCAGCAACAAGCCGTCAGCATATTCTTTCAGGTTATCCGGAATCACAACACGCCAGCCTTTCGGAATGCGGCAATCTCGTCGTTCGAATAACCAGCGTGCTCGAGTACTTCATCGGTATGCTGGCCAATTGTCGGTGGCGGGCGATCGATTGATGCTTCAGCATCACTCATCTTTATTGGCTGGCCTACCACATGAGTATCACCGCGCTCCTGGCTTTTCATGCTCTGAGCCAACCCAAGGTGCTGCACCTGAGGAGATGCAAATACCTTGTCAATGCTATTGATTTCACCACAAGGTATACCGGCTTTATTGAATTCGGCAATCCAGTGATCGGATGTCTGTTTCGCTGTGTTCTCATTCAGCACCGCGTTTAGCGCATCACGGTTATCACTGCGACCAGCGCCACTGGCAAACTGTTCATCATCAAGGCGGTTGTCCTGCAGTGATGTTTTCAATCGTTCCCACATGGAGTCTCCGGAGCAGGCCAGATTGATATAACCATCCGAGGTTTTGTAGACACCTGTGGGGATGGAGGTCGGGTGATTGTTACCGGCCTGCCCCGGCACTTCGGCATCCATCAGCCAGCGTGCAGCCTGAAAGTCCAGCATGAAAATCTGCGCCTGCAACAAAGACGTTTGCACCCATTGGCCTTTGCCTGTTCTTTCGCGTTGCAAAAGTGCCAGCATGGCGCCCTGGGCTGCGAACAAACCGGCGCATAAATCAGCAATCGGAATACCGACACGCATGGGTCCCTTGCCGGGCTCACCGGTAATAGACATCAAGCCACCCATTCCCTGGGCAATCTGGTCAAAACCCGGCCGATCGGCATAAGGCCCGTCCTGACCAAAACCCGAAATGGAGACGTAAACAATGCCGGGGTTGATGGCTGACAGAACATCATA
The DNA here is from genome assembly GCA_938005265.1 of uncultured Granulosicoccaceae bacterium. Lineage (GTDB taxonomy): Bacteria > Pseudomonadota > Gammaproteobacteria > Granulosicoccales > Granulosicoccaceae > CALFCE01. The sequence goes on along the minus strand of CALLOA010000023.1, from coordinate 29,720 downwards.
GTCAATACCCAAACGGTTTTTGACTTGCGGGCGGTAATTTTCAACCACTACGTCTGCGGTTTTAGCCAGACGTTTGAAAATTTCCACACCCTCGTCAGACTTCAGATTAAGCGTGATTGAACGTTTGTTGCGATGCAGGTTCTGGAAGTCCGGCCCCTGGCGTGGCCCACCCATGGTGTTGACCCCCAGCGTCTCAGGCGTCTCGATCTTGATGACATTCGCACCCCAGTCGGCCAGCTGCCTTACGCAAGTCGGACCCGACCTGACACGCGTCAGATCAAGCACCGTGTAAGGACTAAGCACGTTTCCAGAATCTGCGTTACTGCCTGACGCTTGTTGCATATTTTCCCGTCGCCTGCGGTAGAAATTCGATACAAACCGGTACCGGATAAAACCCGACCTGAAGTCAGTGTATTACAAACCATCCGACATTGGTATACCATATACCAATCAAAATTCTCAGACGCCGGACATGCACAAAATAAAATCTGTCACCGCCAAACTCTACGAGTGGACCGGCCCCACCGTGCCGCCTCTGGCGAACTTTTGCACTAATGCTTCTGATGCACTGCCGGATTTCGGTGCCAGTAGCCGCGATAAAATGGACTCGTTTCGCTTTCATCAGTGGCTGGTGTGTGAAGTGGAAACCGAAGATGGACTGGTTGGTATTGGAAACGCAGCACTTTGCCCACCACTGATAAAAGAGACTATTGAGCGTTATCTTGCACCGTTGGTCATTGGCCATGACCCACATGATTACGCCTATTTATGGGAGAAGATGTACAGGGTTACGCATGCCTGGGGGCGCAAAGGTGTGGGCATGACGGCAATCTCGGCGGTTGACATCGCAATCTGGGATTTGCTGGGCAAGATCCACAATCAACCCGTATTCAAACTACTGGGAGGCCGAACCAAAGACCGCATCCCCTGCTATTACTCGAAGCTTTATGCCGCGGACCTGGATACGATGCAGCAGGAAGCACAGACCTGGTACGACAAAGGTTTTACCATGTTCAAATCGCGCTTCGGCTACGGACCACGCGACGGCACCCGCGGCGTTGTTGAAAACCTGAAACGTGTAGAAGCGGTACGGGAAGTCATAGGCTACGACTGCGATCTGATGCTTGAGGCCTATATGGGCTGGAACGTCGATTACGCCAAACGAATCATTCCGAAACTTGAAAAGTACCAACCGCGATGGCTTGAGGAACCGGTTATTGCGGATGATATTGATGGCTACTCACAATTAAACGCCGGCCCTATTCCGATTTCCGGTGGAGAGCATGAATTTTCACTGCTCGGTTTTAAACAGTTACTGGATGCAAAAGCGGTTAGTGTGATTCAGTACGACACCAACCGTGTTGGCGGCATTACAGCCGCACAGAAAATCAACGCGCTGGCTGAAGCCTATCAGGTACCGGTTATCCCGCACGCGGGCCAGATGCACAACTACCACCTGACGATGGCAAATTTCAATTGCCCGATGAGTGAATGGTTTCCGGTCTTTGATGTAGAGATCGGTAATGAGCTCTTCTACTACATCTTTAAAGGCGATCCGGAAGCGGTCGACGGTTTTCTGCAACTTGATGACAATACACCCGGGCTGGGCATAGAGCTGGATGATGCCCATCTGGACAATTTCCGTATTAGCTGACGCCAGAACTAGCTGACACATAAGCGGACTGCTGCAGGTTTACTAAACAGATTTCACTATGTCACAACAGATTTTCACAGGCGTTTACCCGATCGCGCCGGTACCGTTTCACGACGATCAGACACTCGATCTTGACGGTATGCGCCGCGTTCTTGATTGCATGGTAGACCAGCGTGTCGATGGCATTTGCATACTGGCCAACTACTCGGAACAATTTTTACTGTCTGACGAAGAACGGGATGCCTTGCTGGTACTGAGCCTTGAACATGTTGCCGGGCGTGTGCCGGTGATTGCCACCTGCTCACACTACGCAACTGATATCGTTGTGCAGCGAGTACACCGCGCCAAGGAGTTGGGTGCAGCGATGATCATGCTGATGCCTCCCTATCACGGGGCGTTACTCAAAGGCACTGAGAGTCAGACCTATGAACAATTTTCACGCGCCGCAGACGTTGGACTCCCCATCATGGTCCAGGACGCGCCGCTTTCAGGGGTCAATCTGTCGGTTGAATTTCTGGCACGAATGGCACGTGAGATTGAAAATGTCTCGTATATGAAAATTGAAACACCGCAGACGGCTGACAAACTGCGAGCGGTTATCGAAGCTAGTAATGGCGCATACCTTGGTCCCTTCGATGGTGAAGAGTCCATCACGCTAATGGCAGACCTTGATGCTGGTGCTACTGGCACCATGCCCAGCGCCACGCTGCCAGACCTGATCAAACAAGTGGTTACTGACTATCTGGCGGGCGACCGCGATGCGGCACAAGATGGCTATGGCCTTATCCTGCCACTGATCAATTTTGAAAACCGACAGTGCGGACTTCGGGCCTGCAAAACTGTCATGAAAGAAGGTGGTGTAATCCGCTCTGATCGGGTACGCCACCCACTGGACGAACTGCCAGCGCACAATCGTGAGCTGCTTCTGGAACTGGCACGACCACTGGAACCCATTGCCCTGATGTGGGGCAAATGAACGATTCGTCAGATTTGCCGGGTTTACCCAAGGTCAGGCCACTAGAGCGTCGTTCGCTGGCACATCAGGTGGCTGACCAGCTGCGTGATCTGATACTGCTTGAGGAATTAGCCCCTGGCGCAGCCATCGTCGAACGTGAGACAGCCACAGCGCTCGGTGTAAGCCGCACACCGTTACGCGAATCGCTCAGGTTACTGGCATCAGAAGGGCTGGTTGAAATAAATCCGAACCGGGTGCCGCGGGTAGCTGACCCGTCTCTTGATGAGATACATGAGTTGTTACTGGTACAAGCGGCATTGGAAGCACTGGCCGGTGAGCTGGCTTGCAACGTCGCCACTGACGAGGAATTGGCCAATATAAAATCACTGGAAGTTCAACTAAACGCCAGCTCCGGAGAGATTGCGCCGCTCGAATTCTTTCAGATGGATATGGAATTTCACAATGCCATAGTAACGGCTAGTGCGAATAGTGCATTGGCACAAACGCACCAAACCTACAACGCGCGTTTGTGGCGCGCCAGGTTTATTTCATCGCGACGCAAAGTGAATCGTGCCGGCACGTTGGAGCAGCACACAAAGATTGCTGACGCGTTAGTGAAACGCAATGCCAAAAAGGCATCGGCCGCTTTACGCGATCACTTGCACACGGGTTTTGTTAACATCAAGCGTGCGCGACAGGAACAGTCAGGCTGACGGCGCACCAAAACAGTAAACACTGATCATTAAACGGGAGTAAATGCTTTGACCGATAAGCCAATCATTGCCATGGTTCAGGGTGATCCTGCCGGTATCGGCCCTGAACTGATGGTTAACCTGCTGTCAGATACTGAAATCAGGGAACGTGCCGATATTCTTCTTGTTGGCGCGCCTTCTGTTATTGAACGTGGCGAAAAAGCGGTCGGCAAAACTATAGTACGCGAGCATGTAAAAAAAGCTGATAAAAATTCTATCAAGCAAGCCCTTCTGCACCTGGACCTGGATATAGACGGCATCAGTGATGTGCCTCTGGCCAAGGCTAGTGCTCCAGGTGGCAAGTCCTCACTCAGCGGATTGACGCAGGCTTTTCAACTTGCAAAAGACGGTGTAGTGGATGGCGTTTGCTTTATGCCTTTCTGCAAAGAAAGCATGCACCTGGGAGGCAACAAATTTATGGATGAAATCGGTTTTGCGCGCGACTTTTTCAACATGGACACGCGAGCCAGCGAATTCAATATCGCCCATGGTATGTGGAACGGTCGTGTTACATCACACGTTGCCATGAAAGACGTGCCTGCCATGCTGACCAAAGAGCGCATCTGCGAATCAATAGAGCTCGCACACAATACACTGCGTATGGCAGGTTACGAACGCCCGAGAATTGTGGTTGCCGCCTACAATCCGCATGCCGGTGAAGGTGGCCTGATGGGGCGTGAAGAAATTGAGGTGATAAAGCCCGCTGTCGAGCAGATGCAAGAGCGGCAATTGAAAGTTGCCGGCCCGTTTCCGGCTGATACCTTATGGCTGAAGGTACGTGATGGCGAATACGACGTAGTGGTGACGATGTATCACGACCAGGGCCAGATTGCGATCAAACTGCTGGGTTTCGACCAGGGTGTCTCCATGCTCGCTGGGCTACCAGTTCCAGTAGCAACACCCGCCCACGGCACGGCGTTCGATATTGTCGGTACAAATCAGGCCAATACGGTGCCTGCGCGTAATGCATTCATGATGGTGTGCGATATGGTGGAAGGCAAATCACGGGTGGGCAGTAGAAGTGAGTTGACTGACACCACTTGAATTGACTGTTTGTCGTTGCCCACCAATTTTGTAAGGGTAGGAAAACACGGACATACTTATATTGCAGTTTTTTTTGCATGCAATGTTTAGCAGACAGTGGTAGCCCGTGGAGCAAACTTTGCTATTAAGAATGAGATTTCCGAAACTGATGATGTCACCAAACTAAGAAAATCCTTTTTTCAGGCGGGAAAACTTGTTCAGATTGTCATAAGCTATACCGCAGTCCCAAGAATTAGTCAGCTTTGTATTTAGAGGACGTTATCTGGTTGCTGGCCCCGGACACTGCGCCAAATGCCACGTGCGCCGTAATCTGCTTGGTGGATTGACCTGCCGGACACTGACAGGGAACTCACGCGGACCGGAAGGCAATTCAGTCCCGGGCATCACATCCACTGACCTGGCCGAGTGGACGGTTGAGGATCTCGAACTTTTTCTGGAAGTGGGAATAACACCGTCGGGTGACTTTACCGGCGCCCATATGGCCGATGTAATTGAATACAGCACCAGCAAACTTAGCAACGAAGATCGTACAGCGATCTCGCACTATTTAAACTCAGAGGCTAATAAGCCATGAACTATCAACCAAAACTTTATACTTTGCTTCTGTTAATTCTCGTTCCCCCGCTACTGTTTGCAACAGAAGGTACCGATGGTATTAGATCTTCACTTAAAGCTGATGACCTCGTGGTCGTGCAGGCTGGAGAAAAAATCTATCAAGCACAGTGTGCCGCCTGTCATGGTACTACCCTGGAAGGCCAACCCAATTGGCGGATACGCGACGAAAATGGGTTCCTGCCCGCTCCGCCACACGATGCAACTGGCCACACTTGGCACCATTCAGACGATCTTTTATTCGAAATCACCAAATACGGCCCAAGTGTGGTTCTTAATGACACGAGTTACAAATCCATAATGCCAGTCTATGAGAGCATACTGAGCGATGATGAAATTATTGCAGTGTTGTCGTTTATAAAAAATAGTTGGCCTGAAGAGCAACGCTCCTGGCAGGAAGGATTGAACGGTGATCCGCAAGATGGACTAAAGTCGACAGGCCAGAAAAAATCCTCTTTGCTGGATAAACTTCTTAAATGAATTTTGCTACCCCATAATTTTTTTAAGGATGTCTACCATGAAAATAATATTTTTGTATTTAATTTTATTGTCCGCCTTTACCTTGCTTACAGCTTGCCAATCTGAATCCAACACTTCAGCGCCTGACAACACACAAACAAAAACAGTACAACACACTGCAGAAATTACGGTCTATAAAAGCCCTAGCTGCGGTTGCTGTAAAAGTTGGGTAACCTATCTTGAAGAGGAAGGCTTTACGGTAACGTCGATCGATCACGATAATGTTGACGAGATCAAGGAAAAGTATGGCCTGCCAAAGCCTGAATTAAAGTCCTGCCACACAGCTCTGGTAGACAACTACATGATTGAAGGGCATGTGCCTGCCAGTGATATTGAAAGATTGCTCAGGGAGAAACCTGAGAACATCAAAGGTTTAAGCGCGCCGGGCATGCCAATGATGTCACCGGGAATGGCAAGTCGAAAGCCCAAGGACTATGCTGTACTGTCATTTACAGAAACAGGGGAAACAGCAGTATATTCCCAATACTAGTAACCACGGTTCTGGAAACAAGGCTCACATAGGCCAATACGAGCACGACGCTATGCGAGTGAAACTAACGCGACTTTCCAATAATCATTTTATGGTGTTATCGAAGCCTCTCTCAGTTTGAATCCAAGGGCGGTATCGCATCGTTTCTTTCATGCTCGGCCCAAAAACCTGCCACCAGTTCAACGCCCGTTTCATCATTAAACAAGCGCGTATAATCGGCCTGTTCCGGCTCACTTAGCGCCGAATAGAATTCACTGATTTGTTCTTCCGTTGGTGAGCCATTGACCAGCAGTTGCACCGTGCGCGCATAGACACTGGCTAAACGATCTGCGGGTTCGAAATCGTTGGACCTGAAATGCTGCTTTAGCCTGTCTATGTCTTTACCCCATTCGGCATGCAGGGGTTCCTGTATCTTTGCCCGAAAACGCTCCTCTTCGGCAATTTTAGCTAATCGTTGTTCTTCCTTCTCACGTGCCAAACGTGCTGATCTTGCAGCAGCCTTGCGCTTGGCCTCTCTTGTTGCAGCTGCAGCTGCAACCCGTTGCTCTTCCAGTGCAATGAGCCGCTCTTTTTCCTGACGCTCGGCCAGACGTTTGCGTTCCAGTTCAGCTTCAAGTCTTGCACGATCGTATTTTGCCACTTCCTTTTCGTACAGGCGCATATCATGGAAATCAAGATCACTGGGATCAAGGTTACGCGCTGCATGCTCAATCCTCAGCTGCCGTGCCTTGCGCTGATATAGGTATTTGGTTCTGCCTCGAAGCTGTGACGTATCCCCGGATGCAAAGGCATCATCGACGATCTCCAGTTCCTGGGTGGTATAGGGAGCTACGCAAGCGCCGAGCATCAGCAGCATCGCAGCCAACACTGACATGGCTACAGCGGATGTAGCAGGAGTAAGAAAAAAGCGGTGCATAAACGGTCTTATCCCTGTTTGGGAATTTCAAAATCGAAATAAGACAGAAGATTAGCAAGCCCGCATAAGACTGATTTGACTACTACGCCAGACTTTCAGGAATCCAATAATAAAATTGTTCAATAAAGGCTCCGGACAGTGATGCAGAGCACATAACCGAGTATAGGGGTACAAGCACAGGCCGTTGCGATACCGCGAATCCGGCCTGTGTGTGCCCCGTGAATCTACCCCATGTATTTGCCCTGCTTCAGGTTTTACCGGGCTTAGCTGGATGGCACCAATATAGCCTGCCCTAGCTGACTGGGGTTGTTCCAGGTTTCGTCCTGCCCGGATGGCGCAAACCATGACCACTTGGCATCACGATCCCCACCGACATCATCATCATTTATCTGCACATCCATGGCAAACGGCTGCCCTGGCTCTAATCCTATCGACGAGAGCCTGATTTTGGCTTCGTAGTAGGTGATCTCGGTCTGCGGTGTTTCAAGACCTAGATTCGAACAATACGACACCCACAAACCGTTAGCCGAATTCGCACCGCGTACAACGGCGTTGGGATTGGTATAGTCGTAACGAAGCAGCACTTGGAAATCGTTGCTGTCATAGGTTGTCGAGCTTTCATTACCGACATCAAAAAATAATTCTATGCCGTCGTCATGCCAGATAGCCGCAGAATCGTCATGACGCTCAAAGAACGGTTCGTTGTGTACCATCACCAGAATATAGATAAACGATTCATCATGCATGGCACGCCAGCGGTGCGTCACATCGAAGCCCTGATCTTCAAAAATATCAAGCCGGTCGATCATCAGGTGATCAATCCATAAGAAATTTCCACGGCTGTCAGCAGATACAGCATCAGTCCACTCTGACGCTGCATAAGCACCATCGATACGTGGTGGATCATCGGTGAACGGTATAGGCACAACCGCATTATCCTGGTTATCCGGCACACCATTGTTATCGTCATCAGTATCAGCGTTATCCCCGATGCCATCACCGTCAACATCGTTATGTTCCTGCGGGTTAAACGGGAATACATCATCACGGTCGCGATAGCCATCGCCGTCGGTATCTTCATTGCCGTTGATGTTGGGATTAGACGGTTGCGGATCTTCAATATCTATAACACCATCGCCATCATCATCAGTGTCAGCGTTGTTCCCAATGCCGTCCAGATCAAGATCAAGACTTTCCTCGGGGTTCAAAGGGAAACGATCATCCGTGTCCAGAATCAAGTCGTTATCATCGTCTATGTCTTCATTGTCGCCGATGCCGTCACGGTCACTATCCAGCGATTCACTAGCATCTAATGGGAACGCATCCAGACTATCGGGCACACCATCGTTATCGTCGTCCGTATCGCTGTCGTTCGCGATATTGTCACCATCAAAATCCTCACTGACACCTAGCGGATCGGAATTTCTTTCGATCTCGACAATATTGCTGAAACCATCGCTGTCATAATCAAGATCAGTCGAGAACTCTTGCTGGGGTATGGCCAAAGCCACTTCTGCAGAATCTGTCATGACCGACAAACGTGCGGTCGCCAGTAACAGACCATCACTGAATCGCCTCACAGCAATGAACATCGGATACTCGCGATCACGCTCCAGCATAACCCTGGAGCGGAAACCATCTATCTCTTGCGACATCAGATAATCTTCACCGGCAATGGTCAGTTCGACATACGTCTCGACTTCGTGGTTCAAAATGCGATCAGGTATACGCACACGCAATGACAGCACACTCTCGAATATCTCATCACCGGGGTGGCTATTGGCTATCGGAATAAAATCACTGGATACCAGTAACTGGGCATCTTCACCAGCCAATTCTGCGTTGGCATTGGAATTGGTCTGGACCGGTGCTTGAGCCAAGGGCGTTGTCGTATCCGCAATTGCCTGGTTACCGGTGCTGCCTTGTTCGCCAGAGCCACAACCTTGCAATACCAGCAGAGAGGACAAACTTGCACACACAGGTACAAACTTTTTGAGATAGTTGGATTTCTTTTTCATAAGTCAGCCCCTTAAGGGATTGGTAGATTGGGTTAGCGCAACCATCAGGCTGCAAGGCCTGTAATATTTTGGGATATTATTACCAAATTTATCCCTATGCTACCCAATATCGCATTCAATCCATGACAAGAGTGAAAGCTGACCACTAAAACCACTCTAAATAACTGTTATTTATAGATATTTATAAAGCCACATCCATCACCATAAGATCGGTACAAGGGCTTTGATATCACCAATAACGAACGTCTCTATGCAAGGCATGATGGGAAACCAGCCTTACGGGCCACCAACGGTGCAGGAAATCGCAGGCAAAGGTCGCCGGCTCTACAGCATGTGGCGTTAAAACGGATGCCAACTGATTTTTAAGCGCTGCCGCATAAGCTATAGTTCTCGAATCCAGTAACTCGAAAGCTTTAACTCATGGCTAAATTTCCAGACAAGGCTAGTGTCGTCATTATTGGTCAGGGAGGTATTGTTGGCGCATCTGTCGCACACCACCTGATCGAACGTGGCTGGGACAATATTGTCGGCATCGACAAATCCGGCATCCCGACCGACGTGGGCTCTACTGCGCATGCCTCGGACTTCTGTTATGCCACCGCGCACGACCACATGACCTGCCACACAACCATGTACAGCATCGAGTTTTTTAAAAAGCTTGATCGCTACGCACAAGTGGGTGGACTGGAAGTAGCTCGCGTAGGTGATGATGAACGCATGGCTGAGCTGGAACGTAAGTGCGTATCCGGTCGCGCCTTCGGCACACGCGCCACCATGATTACCGCCGCTGAAGCCAAAGCAAAAATGCCGCTGCTTGAAGAACAGATGATTCAGGGCGCTCTCTGGGACCCGGATGCAGGGCTTGTCATCCCACGATCACAGGTTGTCAGTGGCGAACTGGTTGACCAGGCTGAGAAAACCGGCAAATTAAAAACCTTTGCCAACACCTCAGCCACAGGGCTAGATATACAGAATGGACGCATCGTTGGCGTAGAAACCACTCGCGGTTACATTGCCTGCGAATACGCGATCGTGTGTGCCGGTCTATGGGGCCGCTTGATTGCGGAAATGGCCGGTGAGGATTTACCTGTCATGCCGGTCGACCACCCCCTGCTATGGTTCGGCCCCTACGATGAATTTGCCGGCACCGGTAAAGACATTGGCTGGCCTCTACTGCGTGATCAGGGTAACTCGGCTTACCTGCGCGATACCGGTGACCCGACCAGCACTGAAGGCGGCATGATTGAATGGGGATACTATGAAGAAAAAGACCCGCGTATGTGTCATCCGCGTGATCTTCTGGAAAAAGAGGAAGCCAGGCTCTCGCCCTCACAGCGTGACCTGGAAATGGATCAGATAATCGAGCCGCTGGAACGCGCAATAGAACTGACTCCTATTCTGGGTGAATTGGGGTATGACGAAAAACGTTCTTTTAACGGCTTACTGCAAGTGACCGCCGATGGCGGCCCGTCCATCGGTGAATCACCAAAAGTACGTGGTCTCTGGTATGGCGTGTCAGTGTGGGTCAAAGACGGCCCCGGTACGGGCAAAATGATTGCCGACTGGATGACCGACGGAATCACCGAAATCGATCACAGCAGTATTGATGTCTCCCGTTACTACCCCTTCCAGCAGCAGGAACAATACATTCACGATCGCTGTTACGAATCCGCTTTCAAGATTTACAATCCGGCAGTGCATGATCGTGAGCCTTATTCCAAAGGCCGGCACATTCGGCAAAGCCCGTTCTATGAACGTGAAAAAGCACTGGGCGGATACTTTATGGAAGCTGCCGGCTGGGAACGTGCACACGGCTACGCCAGTAACGAACACCTGCTGGATAAATTTGCCAGCCAGGTGCCAGTGCGTGAAAACGAATGGGATAACCGTCACTTCTGGCGCGTCTCCAATGCTGAACAATTACAGATGTCCGAAGATGTCGGCATGGTGAACCTTTCGCACTTCGCCGTCTATGATGTGAAGGGTGCGGATGCTGAAAGCTTGATGGAATATTTGTGTGTCGCCAAAGTCGGTGGTGACACACCGATTGGCAAAGGTATTTACACTCACTTTCTACAGAAAGATGGTGGAGTGCGTGCTGATCTTACCGTACTGCGAATGGCTGATGACCTGTTTCGTGTCATCGATGGTGGTGATTCGGGTAACCGCGATTTCATTCATATGAAACGTGTCAGTGATGATATGAAACTCACCAACCTGTCGATTACCGATCGTAGTGAAGACTATTCATGTCTCGGCCTCTGGGGCCCCAACGCCCGAACCGTTCTGGGCAAGGTGGTTGAAGATGCTGACGCCCTGAGTACCGGGAACTTCCCCTTCGTTGCCGTACGCCAACTAAAAATCGGTGGTGTAAATGTTGATGCTTTCCGTATTTCCTATGTCGGTGAACAGGGTTGGGAACTTCACTTCGAATACGATGACGGCCTGGCTGTGTGGGATGCTCTGGCCGCTGAGGGTGTCACACCCGTCGGCGTTGAAACCTATGCCAACAGCCGTCGTATGGAAAAAAGCCTGCGTCTACAAAATGCGGATCTGCTGACTCATTACAACTTGTATGAAGCAGACCTTGCCAGGCCAAAGGTGAAAGCAGCTGATTTTCTTGGGAAGGCCGCGTATCTGGAACAGCGCGAGCTTCCGAAGCAGGAAGCCTATCTGTGTACTCTTGTGATGAAGGACAACACGGATAGTCATGGCGTTGCTCGATACCCGCTGGGCAGCTGCCCGGTACTGGATAGTAAAGGTGGTGACGTGCTGATCGATGCCAAAGGCCGCCGTTCCTATACCACCAGCATTGCTTTTGGCCCAACCATCGGTAAGAACATTGCGCTGGCTTACTTGCCGAAAGCGCATTGCACGCTTGGCAAGGAACTCTACATTGAATATTTCGGTGAGCAATATCCGGTTGACGTGGCAGCGGTGGGTTACAAACCCCTGTACGACCCCGAGAATGCCAAGCCGCGTTCGTAAACCGGGCGTCAGCTATCTTTGGATTTTTTGTTCTCACGATCAGGGTGATCACTGACCGATGCAGCCGCATCGATCAGGCTCACCTTTGAATCACGGATCCTTTGGCCAATATACGGGCGTAAGCCCTCTCTCACCTTTGAGCGTCTGTAGCGACTTTGTCGATATAAATAGGCTTTAAAGTTACGATAACGCTGGCGCAGGTTAAACCGCAGGTACATGACCCGATGATCGTCTTTGATGATTGGAACAATGTCGGCAAACAGCGGCAACAATTTTTTGGTAACAAAATTGCCAATCACGTTGGGAACAAACCGCAATAATACAGGCAACAGAATGCGCCATAACCTGACTAACAATCGCGCGATTACCAGCGCTAACTCCCACAACAGATCAAACAACAGGATGGAAAATCCCAGTAAGGCGTGACCGGCTATCACCAGCACGATACAAAGCAGGATACCGATCAACAACCTTTTCTGGCGCTCAGTACTGTTGCCCCACCAATCAATAACTCGCGCGAACGGTGAGCTTTTAAGCTTCAAGGCAACCAGAGCAGGAACGCGTTTCACACCTTTACGTTCACGCCCGAACAGTAAATTCAGAACAACGCTGACTGCAACAAAACGGGCGGTGAACGTCATAAAAAAGCGTGCCGCCTGACGCAAACCTTTTTTCAGCGACCAGGCTTTCCAGCCCCCCAGATAAGCAGCGACGGCAACAAACATTTCACCAAACCAGCCACTGAACTTGGCAAATGTGTGAACCCAGAGCCACAGCAGAAATGCCGGCACCAGTTTCAGCACCTGTACAAAGAATGGCTTGAGGAATACCCAGGCTTTTATGATCGGCGCAAGCAGAACATCAAGGCCCACCACAAAGATGCTGTACCAACTTGCCAACAGGCAAATCAACAACACCCCCACCCACGGGATAAAGATCAGATTGACAACACGGCGACACTCAAGCAGAAACTTGAGTATCAAATCGCGTTTATCCCGCATTCAGAACCCTGATGGGTTTACCTTCCTGCCAGGCAAGAATGGCATCAACGGTTTGTGTATAAAATACCTGCCAGGTTTGTTCGGTGACATAACCAAGATGGGGAGACAACAAGAGGCGGCCCGAATCTGTGAGTTCCTTGTCACGTAAAGGGCTATCGGCGGGCAGTGGTTCTTCGTCGTAGACATCCAGTGCCGCTTTCCAGGGCTTGCCTTTTTTCATGCCTTGCAGCAATGCTGCCTGATCAATAATAGGGCCACGGGATGTGTTAACCAGAATCGCCCGATCACGCATGGCACTCATTGCTGCGGCATCCACCAACCCGGTTGAACGTTCAGACAACACCATATGAATGGATACAACATCGCTGGCAGACATCAACGATGCCAGATTCGCATGGTGCTCCACACCCAGCTCGGCACATTTTTCCGCTTTAAGGTTAGGCGACCAGGCATGAATATTCATACCAAACGCCTTGCCAATAGTGGCCATTTGCGAACCAATTTTACCCAGACCGATCAATCCCAGTGACTGGCCATGCAGGTCACGCCCCAACCCTTGCTGCCAGCCACCGCCATCCATCGCTTTGTATTCATCGATAAAATTTCTGGATAAATTCAGAATCATCAGCATGGATAATTCGGATGTAGTGGTTTTTCGAGATTCAGTTGAACAAACCGTCACATTGTTTTTGGTGGCCGCATCCAGATCAATTGACAGGTTTCGCGGCCCGGTGGTAACCAGTAATTTAAGGTTAGGCAAGGCATCAAGCAACGCGGCCGGAAACGGCGTTCGTTCACGCATCATGCAAATGACATCAAACGCTAGCAACCTCTCTACAAGCTGATCATGATTTTTAAGCGTATCAGTAAATACTGAAACATTGGCATCGCTAATGCGATTAAACCCGCCAATCTCCAGTGACACTTCTGCATAGTCATCCAGTACCGCTATCTTGGTCGCCATAATCAAGCTCCTGATTAAAACCGATCTAATTGATATTGTGTGAACGCCTGATCAGAGGGGAAACCACCTGATCGGAAACATGAAAATCCCAGACAACAGCAGCATCACCCTGCCCGAACTCCTGCATCAATTCTGGCAACTGCTCTAGCGTTGTATCCCCGGAGCCGGTTATCTGGTGACCTTGCAAGCCAAAGCCCTTCGCTATGGCTGCAAAATCCGGCCGACCAAATAGGCCACCATTATCTGCCAGACCATGCGCACGCAGTTTGTGAATCTCGGATCCGTAAGCACCATCATTTAAAACACAAACCAGAACCTTCAGTCTATGCCGGGCAATCGTTTCAAGCTCGTGGATATGCATCAGAAAGCTGCCATCACCATCAAACAGCACAACAGGCCTTGCTGTATCAGCAACTGCAACGCCGAGAGCAAAAGCCAGCCCGTTGCCTATGGCCCCGAACTCACGCAAGGTAAAAAACCTGTCGGCCGGGCGCCGGTACATTTGCGCCGCAAACCAGGAACAATGACCGGATGAATTAACCGTATGCCAGTCTGTGGGCAACAATTCATCAATGGTACTAATTACCTTACGCGGATCCAGCAGTCCGGGTTCGATGGCGTAGTGGTAACTATCAGCCGGTGTAGTGGCAATTTCATCAGCAATGGCCCGGGTACGCCAACTGCCTTGCTCACTTGAATCACTTTCCGGCTTTTCGTAAAGTGCGTGTGCCTTGGTGGCTTGCAATAACTGATCAACACCTGTCAAGGCATCCGAACGCAAATGGTGATGTGACGCCGCAATGCCCTGGCTCCGCTCGCGGGGTTCATAATCAATATGCAGAACACGGTCCGCGGACCAGAGCTTACCGCCATCGGATGTGTGACTTGCCAAGCGGCTGCCAACAGCAATCACAAGATCCGCCTGTTGCAGATAGGTCCGCGCAGTATCGGATGCGAAGCCACCAGCCACACCTAAATAATAAGGGTCTTGCCAGAACAAACCACGAGCAGGAAGCGTGGTTGCCAGCAAAGCACCGGTTGCCTCGGCCAACTCCCGGCACTTCTCAGATGCCTGAGCCTTGATAGCCCCCAGACCCGCCAGAACAACAACCCGTTTCGCTGCAACAACCAGCTCCACAGCTTTGGCAAGCTCAGACTCCGTGGGCACAAGCTTTGTAGCAGGAACCAAATAGGGCTCAATTGCTGCGCTAACTTCACCACCTGACCATTCATCTTCCTGTACATCCAGCGGCATACCCACCACCACCGGGCAGGATTCTGTTCTAGCCAGATTGAATGCATCGCGTAAACGGTTTGCGTAAAGCGCATGCTCGGAGCCACTGCCCTCGACCAGCGATATATAGTGTGCCCCGCAAGCTTCAACAAACGGCTTTTGTTCTATGCCCTGGTTGTACCAGGGTTTGCGAAGCGGCGCTTCACCACTGAATATGACAAGCGGAATACGTGCTCTGACAGCAGCGGGGAGTGCGGTCAGGATTTGAGTCAGACCGGGACCGCAGGTAACACTGGCGATACCGGTACTGCCGGACGTTCGTGCCCAGGACATCGCTGCCGCAACGGCATTGTGTTCATCCCGCACATAAATAAATTGTGTACCGCGAGCTTCCAGTGCCGCAGCCCAGTTCATATTGGCATCACCGAGCAGCGCGAAGCAATGCGTTGCTTGTTCACAGCGAAAGAGTTCGGCAAGTGCCTCGTAAACTTTCATTCAATGCCAAATGGGAAACGGACCGGGCCAAATGAGAAGTTTATCACCGTTACTGCGCACCTGAAACAATGACAGCTTTGTAGATAACCGGGCTAGATGCCCGGCTAAAGATCTTATAACTGATATGACGCAGTCAGTTGCGCACAAGCTCTAGGATGCGCGACGAACGTTCCGGTTACGTGGCTTTCGCGAAGAATTTGATGCTTTCCCTGAGTTGGCCGAATTACCCGATTGTTTGCTATTTCCAGAGTTCGATCTGCGCTTGTTACGACCAGCATTGCCACCGCGATTTCCATCACTGTTGCCGCGGCGTGGTTTGCGTGCTGCCTGATTGGCGTTACGAGTATCAACAATCTGTTCAACAGTTTCGTTATGGCCGGTTAAACCCTCAACAGTGACAACAGGAATTTTGCGATTGATCAGTTTCTCGATGCCCTTGAGTAATTTCATCTCTTCTGCATTGACCAACGATACCGCCTGCCCTTCACTACCTGCACGACCGGTACGACCGATGCGGTGCACATAGTCTTCGGAAACATTCGGCAACTCATAATTTACAACATACGGTAGCTGGTCTATATCCAGACCACGGGCTGCAATATCCGTTGCGACCAGAACGTTCAGTGAGCCGTCTTTAAAGCTTTGCAGAGCACGAGTTCTGGCATTCTGGCTTTTATTGCCGTGAATAGCCATGGCATCAATACCATCTTTACCTAGTTGCTTTACCAGTCGATCAGCACCGTGTTTGGTACGGGTAAACACGAGCACCTGGTGCCACTCACCCTCATGAATCAGCTCAGCCAGTAAATCGCGCTTGACTGATTTATCGACGTGATAAACCGTTTGCTCCACCAGTTCAGATGCCGTATTGCGTGCCGCAACCGAGACTTCCACGGGTTCAAACAACATCTTTCGCGCAAGAGAACGTATGTCATCGGAAAAGGTGGCTGAAAACATCAGGGTTTGCCGTTCCTCGGGCAGGAGTTTGATGATGCGCCGGATATCGTGAATAAATCCCATATCCAGCATACGGTCCGCTTCATCCAGAACCAGTGTTTCAAGCTCGTTTAATGACAGCTTTTTCTGGTTAACAAGATCCAGCAGACGCCCCGGAGTGGCGATCAGGATATCCACAGGTTTTCGCAATGCGCTAATCTGGGGATTGATACTGACTCCACCAAAAACCACCAAACTGCGAATTGGTAAATGCTTGCCATAGAGTTGCACCGACTCATGAATTTGTGCCGCCAGCTCACGGGTAGGTGTGAGTATCAAACAGGATGGTTTGCCAGGCGCACACCCTTCGTCGCGTTCATCCAGCAATTGCAGGATCGGTAAGGTAAATCCAGCAGTTTTACCAGTGCCGGTCTGCGCTGCTGCAAGAAGATCAACACCATCCAGAACCTGTGGAATAGCCTTTTTCTGTATCGGGGTCGGCGTGTCGTAACCCGCCTCATCAATGGCACGTTGAATCGGCTCGCAGAATTCAAAATCAGCGAAGTGGTTAATATCGTGAGTGGAGCTCATATAAACGTTTTAATCGTGTCTGTTTGTCGCTGGTGAAGATTCCTGAAATAAAGATATCAGCAGCACTATCCCGGTCCACGCTCAGTAAACGTGGCAGGGTCTCACAACAACAATGGGTGTATCGGATGTGACGAGCCTTGGGTGAAAACCATCGTCAGGCTGAAGATAACGACCTCAGGTCTGCAACCTATGACTTATTCACCTAATACGGGGAAAAGCCGGATTCGGACTATCATATCCGGCCAAAGTAATACTGGATTGTAGTTCAAACTATGGCAATCAGCGCTAGCGAGGGGCAGTTTACCCTATTGCAGGCTGCCCCATCCTGACGAATACCTAATAAAAGCCTGAAGAACTAACACCAGGCAGAAAACCGGCCCGGCAAGTGCCAGACCGGCAACCCGGTCAAGCGATAGACCGGAACGCAAAGTCCAATGTGGCAGCCACGTTCTGCCGACGGTCCGGAATGGCTGGCGCGGGGCTTTTAATGGTGAGCGCTACATTGGAAACAATCTGTGAGCGGGGTTCTGAACCAGCGGTTGCCACGGTAGCTTCAGGTACTGAAGCACCTGATTCGGGCACCGGTACCAGACGGGCAAAGCCATATTTGTCAGTTGTAGTCACGGGCCTTACCCAGAACCTCAACCGCTGACCTGCAGCTACCGCCAAGGGCTGCAACTTCAGATGAGCAGCAAGATCATAGCTGGCGTTTGCTGTGGTGATCAGTGCTGGAGTGAAGTCAGTCAACAGTAAATCCCGGGCTGAACGATTAACCAAGGTTGCCTGCCCCAAAACGACAAAGCCGTCAATGGATTTGCTATCCACAAACTCCATATCCAGTAACGAATCCGGTAGCGTTTCAACTGGCACGTCTTGCGGTGTTGGTATAAGCCGTGCCAGCGCTGTTAACGGGGCGAGCGTTGCTGCACCTGCAGTTGCCATGCTTGCAGAAACCAGTTTCAGGGTTTTCCTGCGGGAAGTATTAATCATTAGAGCCTCCAATTGCATCCGATTTTTTCGGACTGGATTAAACGGGCAAAGGGTTGATGCCATCTTTATCAGCTGTACCGGCAGATACTGATGATGCACCAACGTTGGAAGCGCCATTAGCGTAACTATCCCTGGCTTTCATACGCGCGGTACACCCACTCACCGCACGCGTATAATTACTGTCGTACTAATCGCGGTTTTTGTCAATTGGGGGGGCGGCAGTAACAGCTACAAAAAACCACAAATACTCACTAAATGTTGCAAATTCCGATGAAATACCGCTTGAAGCGTGAAATATTGGGTCATAACCCCACAAAAGAGTGCCCGCGAGTTCGGCTAGAATAAGTGAACAAAACACAGATCTTCGTGCAATAGACAAACAGACTGCGGCTGACATCCAGTTTGAAATAAACACGGGAAAACCAACTTGAACGCTCAGACAAGAATGACTCAACCGGCGCAAGTGGCAGACGCGCACATATCAGGTCAATCCCGAGGCCAATCCAATGCAGCCTATCAACCCGGCTTCGGCAATGACTTTGAAACCGAAGCTTTGGCCGGTGCCCTGCCTCAGGGACGTAACAGCCCTCAGAAATGCCCCTTCGGTTTATATGCTGAACAACTGTCCGGCACACCCTTCACAGCACCCCGCGGGCACAACGAACGCACCTGGTGTTACCGAATCCAGCCGTCGGTTAAACATGTCGGGCGCTTTAAGCGAGTCGACCTGCCGTTATGGAATAGCGCACCTAACGTTATTGACGATGTGATTTCCCTGGGACAGTATCGCTGGAACCCGCTGCCGCACAACGAAGACCCGCTAACCTTCATTACAGGCATGCGCACCATAACCACTGCCGGCAATGTGCATACTCAGGAGGGCATGGCAAGCCATGTCTATCTAGCCAATACGTCGATGGAAGATGATTATTTCTATTCGGCCGATAGTGAATTGCTGGTAGTACCGCAAGAGGGTCAGCTACGTTTTTTTACCGAACTCGGCATCATCGATGTTGAGCCACAGGAGATTGCCATACTGCCACGCGGCCTGGTATTCCGTGTAGAAGTGTTGAACGGCCCGGCGCGTGGTTTTGTGTGTGAGAACTACGGGCGCAAGTTTGACCTGCCTGATCGCGGCCCCATCGGCGCTAATTGCCTGGCCAATCCGCGTGACTTTAAAACACCGGTTGCAGCCTTTGAAGACCGCCAACAACATTCAACCGTAACCATCAAGTGGTGCGGGCAGTTCCATCGCTGCGAGATTGATCACTCGCCACTGGATGTGGTGGCCTGGCACGGTAACTACGCGCCCTGCAAATATGATCTTAAAACTTTCAGCCCGGTAGGAGCGTTGTTATTTGACCACCCTGACCCGTCCATTTTCACAGTACTGACTGCCCCCTCATCAACACCTGGAACAGCCAATATCGATTTCGTATTGTTTCGTGATCGCTGGAATGTCGCTGAAGATACCTTTCGCCCGCCGTGGTACCACAAGAACATCATGTCAGAGCTAATGGGAAACATTCACGGCATCTATGATGCGAAGCCCGAAGGGTTCATACCGGGAGGTTTATCTCTTCATAACATGATGCTGCCGCATGGCCCCGACAAGGACGCCTTTGATGCAGCAACCAATGCCGAACTGAAACCTAAATTCATGGCCAATACCATGTCGTTTATGTTTGAAACACGTTTCCCGCAGCACCTGACCACGTTCGCGGCAATGGAAGCACCGTTGCAGGATGACTATGCCGATTGCTGGGCGAGTCTGGATAAACAATTCGACCCGACAGGCGAATAACATGCTGGAAAAAAGCTGGGTAGAGTCAGCCAACAATCCTGACAGTGAATTTCCCCTGAACAATTTACCCTACGGGGTATTCAGCGAGGCAGGCGGCACCAGTGGGGCCGAAAAAAAACGCCGCTGTTGTGTGGCAATAGGAAAGCACGTTCTGGATGTTGCAACGCTTGAACGTAATGGCACCATCAATCTGGGTGATCCGCTTTTACAAGCAGGAAACTGGAACCCGTTAATGGCAGCAGGACCTGAGCGTTGGCAGGCATTACGCGATCGCTTGAAGCAACTACTAGGCGCGGGCAGCAGTGAACGTAATGTTTGCGAGGCAGCTATGGTTGATACAAGTAATGCAAACTTGTATATGCCTTTTGAAGTCTGCGAATTTACAGACTTCTATTCCGGAAAGCACCATGCCACCAACGTTGGCACAATGTTCCGAGGGCCAGAAAATGCACTACCACCAAACTGGTTACACATGCCCATCGGTTACAACGGGCGCGCCTCCTCTGTTGTGGTTTCAGGCACCGATATCATAAGGCCCCAGGGCCAACTGAAAAGCCCGCAGTATGAAAACCCGATATTTGCCCCCAGCAGGCGCTTTGACATAGAACTTGAAATGGGAGCAATTGTAGGCACAGCATCCAGCGGCCCTGTATCAGTTGCCGAAGCTGACGACAATATTTTTGGCTATGTTTTGTTAAACGACTGGTCAGCGCGCGACATACAGGCTTGGGAATACCAACCACTCGGCCCCTTTCAGGCAAAAGCCACAGCCACCAGCATCAGTCCCTGGATAGTAACCAAACCCGCACTCGAACCGTTTCGCGTATCAACCCCGCCACGTGAGGTTCCCCTGCTGAAACACTTGCAGGAGCCAGGCCCCCTGCTCTACGACATTGACCTGAGTGTGTCTCTACAACCTGCGTCAGCCAATCAGCCAACCACGCTATGCAGAACAAATTTTAGTGAAATGTATTTCTCCCCGGCACAGCAGCTGGCGCATCACAGCAGTAGTGGCTGTCCGATGCGTTGTGGCGACTTGCTGGGTAGCGGCACCATCTCGGGTGCCGAAAAGCACCAACGTGGCAGCCTGCTGGAACTAAGCTGGGGCGGCAAGGAACCACTGACGCTGGATAGCGGGGAAACGCGCACGTTTCTTGAGGATGGCGACACCGTAGTACTAAAGGGAAAATCCCGTGGTAAAGGCTACAACATTGGCTTTGGCAGTTGCAGTGGGCGAATCATGGCCACTAAGGTTTGATGCCCTGGTTTGATGCCATCAATTCTACCGACTCTTACATATACTGTATTACGACATATACGCTATCATATCCGTTCTGCCCTTATGCGGCGGGACGTTATAAAATACCGGCTTGGCGTGACCTGCTGTGGCGTATCCGGTATGTGAAATTACCGCTCGCCATCAAGGCAGCGCCAAGCCAGAATCGCACAGTAATCTGATAGCCCAAAAGGATACCAAAGGACCCCCAATGGCAGACAAGAACAGCAAGCCTCTCGTATTTGATGACAACCCGGGGCGTAATGCGCAAACCTATGGGATTGCGCGTGAACTGAATACCGACCCGGAGCTGATTCACGAGCCAGCCGTGGGCGTCATTGGCACCAAAGGTGACAGCCAGTGTTACCTCGGCGTGCAGTCCAAGGTGCAGGCTGTTCATGATCACTTGCGTTCGCAAATCGGCCGTGACAAGGGGCAAATGCAGCTTCGCCTGGTTCAGCCTGAATTTACCGTTGCCACCTCTGACGGCATGCGTAACGGCACACGTGAAATGCGCTATTCACTGATCGGCCGCGAGGTCACTCATGATACGGTCTGTGAACATTTAAGTGCCAGTGGTCTGGAAGGCACCATCGCTGTGGTTGCCTGTGACAAACCACCGGTCGGCACACTTGCCGGCTTGCTTGAACACAATCGCCCGGCAATCATCATGTCTGACGGCCCTATTCGGCCCGGGCGTGATTCAGTCACAGAACAGCCGATAGATATAATCACCGGCTTTCAGGTGGCAGGCCATACAGATGCGGCTTATAAAAAACGCATCGCACGTGAAGCCTGCCCCGGTTACGGCAGCTGTGGTGGTATGTTTACCTACAACACCATGCAAACTTTTATTGGTGTCGTCGGCATGCAGCCATTACATATGGTGGCACCACCCTCCGATGACCCTCGCCGCCTGAATCAATTCCCGCAAGAGCTGGTTGAATACTTGCGCGGCCTGATCGAACGCGGGCAGAAACCGCGTGACATTGTTAATCGCGATTCCATCCGCAATGCCGTTATTGTTTCCATGGCTGTGGGTGGTTCAACCAACGTGCTACTGCACGCACCGGAAATCGCCCGTGCCGCAGGCTTCGCAAGCTTTGCCGATGACATCATGTCACCACAGGAATTTAACGAGCTATCGCAACATGTTGTACCGGTTTTAACCGACGCCCGCCCCTATGGAAACTACTCCATGGTGGACATTGATGAAAAAGGTGGTGTGCAGGTTATTGTTAAAGCACTGATGGATGCCGGCTTGATTAATGGCGACGTACCGACTTGCACCGGTGAAACGCTGGCTGCTCAAATTGATCGGTTAGATACAGCAGCACCGGACGGCACCGTCATTTACCCGGTTGATAAACCCTATAAGCCCACTGGTGGTCTTCGTGTTCTGGGTGGCAACCTGTCACCTGAATTCAGTGCAGTACTGAAACTGGCAGGTGTTGAAGGTGGCTTGGAGAACAATCGCTTTGTCGGCCAGGCACGCATATTCGATGGCGAACAGGGCCTGCTGGATGCACTTGAAAGGCAACCGGAGAGTTTTAAAAATCACGACATGGTGATCGTGCGCTATGAAGGGCCCAGTGGCGCACCCGGCATGCCGGAAATGCTTGATTCCACATCACGTATCACCACCCTCTGCCGTGAAAAGGATATTGTCGTCGGGCTAATGACTGACGCGCGCTTCTCTGGAGGCTCAGTAGGTTTGGTCATCGGGCACGTCGGCCCGGAAGCCGCTCTGGGTGGCCCCATCGCGTTTGTTGAAGATGGCGATGAGATCATAGTCGACCTTGATACCAACGAGCTGAACTGCACAGCACTGAACGATGCGGCAACCGTTGCCGATCGCAAGGCGAAATGGGAGAAGATCGTTGCTGATAACGGCGGCATTCACCCTAATTGTGGAGCGGTTGATTCACGCCTGTTAAATCGTATGCGTAGATCAGCCGTATCTGCAGTCTACGGAGCCGGCATGCACCCGGACCGTGAGCTGTGGGTACCAGAACAAAGGCAACCGGAACGAACAGGCTTTGTGCCGCAGAATAAATATCGCACTACCTGAGCCTTACAACTGATAAATGAGGGAGTCACTGCGGTCAAAGCAACGACTCCCTCAACTAGCCAAATGAAACAGAACAATTAGTTTCAATAAAAAGCCAGCACTACAAAATTAAATACCCAAATTTAAATACCCAAAACGCGATTGCGCTGATTGGAGAATCCAATTTCGGCTAGCTTCAGGTAGGCTGCCATCTCTCGAAGGTTTTTCTGGAAACTGTCATCGACTTTTGCAGCAAGATCACTGTGATCACGAGTCTCTTCAAATACTTCCGCTGCAGCTTCACCGAAGGCATCATAAATTTCATCGTTAAATTCACGCAGTTCTACGCCGTGATCGTTAAGCATTCTGGAAAGAAATTCGCCATTATTCGCAACGGCTTCCTCGTATTGCGCTGCGTTCTCTTCCATGCAGGCGGTTTCTATCACCATCTTTTCCCACTTGGAAAGTTTTTCGAACCATTCCTTGTTCATACCAAATGCAAGTCCGCCACCCGGTTCGTGCATACCCGGTGTGTAGTAGTACTTGGCCGCCTCGTAGAACTTCATGAAATAGTCATTGTAGGGACCCACCCACTCGGTAGCATCGATTGCACCAGAGACCAGATTCTCGAATATTTGGCCTCCAGGCAGAGATACAGGTGATGCACCCAGCTTAGCCATGACGTCGCCCCCCAGACCGGGTATTCGCATCTTAAGACCCTTCAAATCGTCAGGCGATTCAATTTCCTTGTTGAACCAGCCACCCATTTGCGTTCCGGTTCCTCCACAAGTATAGGCTTTCAATCCAAACTCCCCGGAGACCTCATCCCACAATTCCTGCCCGCCTTTAAATTTTATCCAGGCGTTCCATTCAAGCGAAGTCATACCAAATGGAACCGATGTGAAATAGGCAAATGCAGGATGCTTACCTTTCCAATAATAATCCGCAGCAATGTAGGCTTGGCTATTGCCAGAGGCAACTTCATCAAATGAGTCGAAGGCACCGACGCGCTCACCTGCCGCAAAATATTCGACTTCGATTTTGCTTTCCGACAGATCGTCGATTCGTTGTGCAAGACGTTGCGCACTTAAGCCGAGGCCAGGAAAGTCCCGGGGCCAGGTAGAAACAATTGTCATTTTGGTTCTACTTTGTGCAATCGCGGGTGCGGAAATAATACCGGTTCCGGCAGCGGTGGCTATGCCTAAACCTTGCGCACTTCTTGTTAGGAAAGTTCTTCTTGTCATGATGCTTCAGTCTCCTTTGTGGCTTGATCAAAAACGGGTTTTGAAATCATTTTTTAACAAAACACGAGTCAACGCACTTGAGCCAATATTGGATAGAGCGCCGGCCTCGATCATACTCTACCCCAGTACAGTTCCCATTGTGAAGCTCTGTTATAAATCTCTTCGCAGGGCACACACAGAGTGTCATACACTAATATTATCCGGATTATCGTAAACCATCTACACTTGTAATAAGTGTACGTTTCTGGAGTCTGTCTAATTTGTCGTTTGAACCACCATTTTTTCTCAACATGTTTTTCCCGTTTGATTTTGCACGGGATGAGCTACATAGCTTCCATGCCGAAGGATCAGACAGGCAGAAACGCCATAAATTTGGAGCGAACACTATTGTACTGAGTGCGCGCTCTAGCCACATCCACCCCATTCCGTCCATACCAACCACTCTGTGTGGCAGAAGGCCCCATTATGGTTAATGACGGGTACGCCTTACGCAAAGATATACTTATTACATTATTTGTTGCAGTTGGCAGTGTTTGTTTAATACGGCTATTTTTTGCCATCTCATCATGGAGATCGGGCCACAACGAATTGCTGGAGGTCTATTCGTTTGCCGTCATCTTTCCCGCAGTACTGATTCTGGTGCTTTCATTTCTGGGAAAGACCAAAACAAAAGAAGGGCTGCTGATGCGCTTTGGCACAATGGTCCAACTTTTTCTTATTATCAGTATCCCTTTTTTCTCACTTTACCTCGCTCTGGGTTTACCGGTTGTATTTCTGGTTGTTGAACTATTCGTACAAAAAACACCCCGTGCAATCTACACACCCATTGAAAGAATGATTATCAGATGATTGATATTTCCATTCATGGTGATCTTCTGATCCTTTTCAGAGCAATCCTGTTTCTGGTGCCGTTATTTCTGACTTTCTACTTGGGTTGGAAACACAAGGAAAATGAAAGATTGCTGGTTGGTGGGTTTTTCTCCTTTCTTTATAGCATTGCGCTACTTTTGCCCACATTTGCTTTGGCGATACATCTGGGGATATGGAAATTTGGCAGTGATACATTGACACTGTTAGGGATGCCTGCTGACTTATGGTTTGCAGGTTCTTTCCTGTTTGGCCCTGCTATCTTTTTTGCACGCCCACACTTAAGCCCGCTGGTCTTCACCATTGGTTTTCTTGTCATTCAGGCGCTGTTTTTCAAATCCCTGGTCCCTTTTGTGATTGCTGGTGATTACTGGTTTTTAGGGATTTTCCTGATTTATCTACTCGTACATATTCCAGCGCTCTATCTGGCAAGATGGACCGCATTTGACGACCATCTGATAGCGCGCGCCTGCCTTCTGGCATTTGGCTATGGGTTTTTGGCATTTTTTGTATTGCCGACATTGATTATGCAGGCCATGGGTGGGGCTTGGGATTTCCAAGGTAAATCTTTAGCGAACTACGTAATAACGCTACTTTTGCTAAGTCCTTGCGTGGTTATGGGGCTGACCGCTGTTCACATGTTTGTTATACATGGCGAGGGAACACCAATACCATTTGATAAAACAAAGCATTTGGTGAATAGCGGAATCTATGCCTATATCACCAACCCGATGCAGTTATGCAGCGCACTTTCATGGATTATTATCGGGCTTTTCTTGAAAAACGTATTTGTCGCTTTGGCGGCTGCAATGGCTGTAGTTTTCGTTCTTGGGTTGGTTCGTTGGCACCATAGTCAGGATTTGCAGGTACGTTTTCCAGCTGGCTGGCCCGAATATAAAACCAATGTCCCGGAATGGTACCCCCGATGGAAACCATGGATAAAAGAGCCATCAACATTATTCTGGAATCCGGGATCAAAATTTCAGACAACCTATACTAAATGGCTGAAGAAACAAGAACCGACGGGGTTAGAGATTATCGAAGCAGAAGACGGCCAGCATCACTATATAGACGGTAACAGAGGGCTTGTATTTAACAACTACCCAGCGTTTGTGTATCCGCTATTTCATATAAACTTTTTAACCACTTTAATCGCCTCGGTGTTTCTACTACTTGCAGTACCCGGCGAATTAATAAAAAGAAATAGGCCACGGAATGCAACGGCCAACGCTTAACAGCAAACACCCTGCTCCCTACTTCCTTGGACTGGATTCTCTGTTCAAAATAAAGAGCGACCCACTGAACTATTACCAGTCGCTAAAAGATAAATATGGCGATGCAGTAAGAGTTCAACTAGGCCCGCATCGTTGCTGGTTTTTGTTTCACCCAGAACACATAGAGCAGGTTCTGGCAAAGCAGGCTGATAAGTTCATTCGCTTTGAACGAATTATGAATATACTGCGCCAATGGAACGGCAACAGCTTACTGGTGGTAGAAGGTGACTCCTGGAAAAAGCGCCGTCGAAAAATCCTGCCCGCATTTAAACAGAGCCGTATGCCTGACTATGCCAGGATGGTAGCCGCACAATCCAATGTGCTCGTTGATCAGCTTGAAAAGCATACGGACACAAACTGTGAATTAGACGGAATAATGGCGCAACACGCTCTGGATGTTGCCGGAGTTACCTTGTTCAGCAAGACGTTCAGTTCCCAGTCTGAAGAAATCAGTAAAGCCGTGTATGGTCTTTCTGAAATAGCATACCGCGAAACCACATCACCGTTCCTGCTGCCAACGTCCATTTCGATGCGTATCAACAAGCGCAAAAGAGAAGTCGTTCAGTTAATGAGAACAACCATCAGCGATATCGTCAAACAAAGGCTTGAATCAGAAGGCAATAAACATTTGGATTTATTATCCATCCTCATTGAACATCATGAAAAAGATGCAGAGCAGATCGAAGACGACGTAATGTCTCTACTGATCGCGGGGCACGAAACAAGCGGAGCAATGCTGTCTTGGCTTTTCCTTTTGCTCGCCCAACACCCCGATATTCTGAAGAAAGTACACAATGAACTGGATTCCATTATTGGAAATGATCTTCCAACCTTTGAAAACATAAAGAACTTAACCTGCTTATCTGCAGTTGTAAATGAAACACTCCGTTTATACCCCGCCGCCTATGCCCTGTTCTGCAGGCAAGCTACAACGGATATCAAGATAGGCGAGGTTTCAATCAAAAAAGGCGATTTAGTTCAGCTACTACCCTACATCACCCATCGTGATGAACGATGGTTTAATAACGCCGACAAGTTTCTACCGGAGCGATTCCTGGGCGAAGCAAGCTGGCCACAATATGCCTATTTTCCATTTGGAGCAGGCCCGAGAATTTGTATCGGGCAGTCTTTCGGTATGATGGAGGTAATGATCACTGCAGTGTGTGTTTTAAAGAAACTAACACTTGCACCTTCAGAGGAACAATTCATTTCTATGCACCCTCGTTTCTCATTGCGTCCAACCATGGGCAGCAAAGTTATTTTCTGTAAACGGGAAATCAAGGCAGGCTAAAACAAGTTGAGTTGCCATACATAACCAACAGGTGCAAGTGTAGAAAAACTTAGTTGCAGAAGGGCTTAGGTGTAGAAATGTCATTACCAAGCAACGGCGCGGTCAAATTACCGAGCCATTCTGTCGTGGCACGATATCAACATTCCAATAGGGCTACAATGCGTGAACGCAGATGCATTTCTACAAAGCAGACATTCGAATTATTAAAATTCGACGGTCATATTTTGGCGGCTCCACTTACCGGACGCAGTAAAGGTCCCGTGGTTTGTCCAACGCTGGGTGATTTGCTACTCACAGATTGACACCTCCACATATGCGCATTACGATGCGCATAAACTGTCTTTGGGAAGAAACTACATGGGCGCGTTGTACAAAGAAGATGCACAGAAAAAGCCGACCAATCTAAGCATCAATAGTGACCTTCTAGCAAAATCGAGGAAAATGCAGATCAATCTGTCTGCGCTTCTGGAGGCTGCACTCACAGAAAAGCTGGCGCCTGCAGAAAACGAAAAATGGCAGGCAAGAAACAAATTAGCAATCGTGGCTTATAACAAAACGATTGACGAACAGGGTTGCTTCAGCGATTCGGTTCGAGACTTTTAATGAAACAGTTTGATGTTTACGAAAACACGAACATACTCACCAAGAAACAGTATCCACTTCTAGTCGATGTCCAGCATTCTGTACTATCGTCGCTGGCTACCAGAATAGTTACCCCACTTAGCAGCAAGGACTTAGTTCAAGATGCCGTCATGGATGTCCTGATGCCTGAAGTTTTCTTTGACGAAAGGTGTTTCGTGTTGATGACGCCACAGATTTCTGCGTTACCGGGTCGCCTGCTATCGAACCCCATTGGCACGCTGGAACATTGCCAGTCTGAGGTGCTTGCAGCTTTGGATTTTGCGATTACTGGCCTATGACCGAGCAACGAATTTTGAATTGCGAAATGCAAAGGTATCGGCCCACAGCTGACATTGACTGTGTTGGTAAAAGAATGGAGGGTGGCCGGAGAAAGAACGAGCTCGATTCCCCGTGCCGGCAACTTTCACTCGCCTCACTTCACTCATAAACTGCCACGGGATCTCCAAGACTTTCGAAATCAGGCTCTACACCCAGTCCAGGAGTATCGTGGCAATACATCCGACCGTCTGATGTCGGTGGTGCAAGTGTACCAGTGGGTCTCGTATGATACGAATGCAAGTCTGTCGTGTTGAACAACAGCTCCGCTGGGGTGGAAGCTGCAAAATGCGACACTGCAGCAGATACAATCTCTCCACCCATCAGGCACTCAGTAACGACCTTTATGCCGTGATCGACAAAGTAATCGCGAATTCTGCGTGCCTTTGTTAGTCCGCCAATGCGCGCCATCTTTACGCAGGCGACGTCAGCTATAAGGTCCTGTGTTATACGCTCCGCCATGGATTGGTCGGTCACGAGTTCGTCGAGTTTCATCGACAGATTCGTGCGTGCACGTACATGTAAACACTCTTCATAAGTGAGACAGGGTTGTTCGATCATAACATCAAGATCTTCGACGGCCCTCGCCACTTTCAATGCATCATGAAGAGTCCATCGGCAATTCGCATCGGCATAAACGATCTCCCCGGATTTGGCGATCTCAGCCGCATAACGAATAAGTTCTATATCGCTTTCAGGGGTAATTCCGACTCTTAGCTTAAAATACTTGTAACCTGCGGCCCTGTATTGCCGCATCTCAGCCAGTATTTTGTCGTGCTCTTGTTCCATGACACAACG
>CALLOA010000022.1 GCA_938005265.1 uncultured Granulosicoccaceae bacterium | reverse complement strand
GACTGCGACCTTAAATTGCCAGCTCGTACCACCACATAATTGCAACTGAACCTGTAGCCCAGTAACTCAAAACAGGTACCGACTCAACTACAGGTATGACTGCTCTGCTCCAGAAATCAGGAAATGCTTGAGATACAGCTGCGAAGTGGGTGTTCGTTATGTCGAGGTGCTTGCAGCATGGATGCTGCAAACAAGCCCCCAAGGATGGGTTTACGGCGGCCTCGACATAGCGGGCAGCCGCTTCGCAGCGATGCCGGAGAGTGACCCGGCACCGCTGAGTTCAAGGATCAGGCAGCCGCAGGCTCACCAGCCTCTATTTTCACCGCACAGAACTTGAATTCCGGAATCTTGCCATACGGATCCAGCGAGTCGTTGGTGAGAAGATTAGCTGCTGCCTCGTGATAGCAGAATGGAATAAAGATCTCACCAGCCGACAAACCACTATCGATACGCGCAAGGGCTGTAATCTCGCCACGCCGTGATTTCACCGTCACTGGCTCTCCCGCTTCGATATTCAATCTCGCAAGATCATCCGGGTTCATGGTGATTACCGGCGATGGCTCGACTTCATTCAATACCCGTGAACGCCGCGTCATGGAACCCGTGTGCCAGTGCTCCAGCTGACGCCCCGTCATCAATACAAATGGATAGTCGGAATCGATTTGTTCATCAGCACGAATCAATTTCGCCGGAACCAGTTTGGCCTTGCCGCTGGGTGTCGGGAATTGCTCCTGGAACACGACCGGTTGCCCGGGGTCGTTTTCATCTGCACAGGGGTAGGTTACCGAGTGGTTTTCCTGCAGCCGCTCCCAGCTGATTCCCGTGATGCTGGGCATCGCCTGACGCATTTCTTCATAAACCTCTGCAGCATTTTCATACTGCCAGTCGAGCCCGATACCATTGGCAATCTTCTGCAGTATCCACAGATCGTGCTTGCAATCACCTGGCATATCAACTGCCTGGCGACCCATTTGTACACGGCGGTCAGTGTTGGTTACGGTACCGTCCTTTTCGGCCCAGCCCGATGCCGGCAGAACCACGTCAGCAAAAGCTGCGGTTTCCGTCAGGAACAAGTCCTGCACCACCAGATGCGATAGTGTCGCGAGTGCTTGCCGCGCGTGATTCAGGTTCGGGTCGGACATGGCCGGGTTCTCACCCATGATGTACATCGCATGAAGATCGCCCTCAAGAATGGACTCCATTATTTCCACCACCGTTAGGCCGGGCTTGTCATCCAGCTCAGTACCCCAGAAGCTTTCAAATTTTGCCTTGGCTTCAACGTTGTCAACGCGCTGGTAGTCCGGGTACATCATCGGAATCAGGCCGGCATCAGACGCACCCTGAACATTGTTCTGGCCACGCAAGGGGTGCAAACCCGAACCGGGGCGACCGATCTGCCCGGTAATCATGCACAGCGAAATCAGGCAACGTGCGTTGTCTGTGCCATGCACGTGTTGCGAAACTCCCATGCCCCAGAAAATCATCGAGCCACTGGCCTTAGCGAAGGTGCGGGCCACCTCGCGCAAAATGCTGGCTTCAATACCACATACAGCTTCCATTTTTTCCGGCGCGAAGTCTTTGAGATTTTCAACCAGCGCTTCGTATTCTTCAGTACGCGCCTGCACAAATTGCTTGTCGACCAGATCTTCCTCAACAATCGTATGCATGATGGCGTTAAGCATCGCAACATCGGTATCCGGGCGGAACTGCAGCATGTAATCTGCATGTCTTGAGAGATCGGTCTTGCGCGGATCCATCACGATCAGCTTCTTACCGGCCTTGGCAGCGTTTTTCATAAAAGTGGCTGCCACCGGATGATTGCCGGCCGGATTCGCACCAATCACCACAATGACTTCGGCTTCAGAAACATCAGCTACCTGATTGGATACTGCACCCGAGCCGACGCCTTCAAGTAGAGCGGCAACACTGGAGGCATGACACAGGCGTGTGCAGTGATCAACGTTGTTGGTGCCGAAACCGGTGCGCACCAGTTTCTGGAACAGGTAGGCCTCTTCGTTACTGCCTTTGGCAGAGCCGAAACCGGCGAGTGCGGAAGGTCCGTGAGTATCCCGGGTGTCACGCAAACCTTTACAAGCTATTTCCAGCGCTTCTTCCCAGCTTGCCTCACGAAACATTTTCGACGGGTCCGACGGGTCAAAGTGCTCATTCATACCCTTGGGAATACCTTCTTTCCTGACCAGCGGCTTGGTCAGACGCTCGGGGTGATTCAGGTAATCAAAGCCGTAGCGGCCCTTAACACAGAGACGGTTCTTGTTGGCGGGACCATCCCGGCCCTCCACATAAGCAATCTTGTTGTCCTTGATGTTGTAGGTCAGCAGGCATCCGACACCACAATAAGGACAAACAGAATCAACTTTCTTGTCGATTTCGCTCAAGCCAACGTTGTTGGCCGGCATCAGGGCACCGGTCGGGCAGGCTTGCACGCATTCGCCACAGGCAACACAGGAACTCGCCCCCATATCATCGCCCAGATCAAATACGATTTCCGCATGACTGCCGCGCCCGGCCATACCGATAACATCATTGACCTGCTCTTCGCGACAGGCACGTACACATCGCGTGCATTGGATACAGGCATCTAGATTGACCGCAATCGCCGGGTGTGAAAGATCCGCTTTGGGTTGTTCACGTGCCTCGTAACGCGGTTTGCCAACATCCAGCAGTTTGGACCAGAAATCCAGTTCCGAATCACGCGTGTATTCAGTTTCCACGACATCAGATTGCAACAGTTCCAGCACCATACGCTGTGACTTCAGTGCACGGTCATTGGCAGTGTGTACCTTCATGCCTTCGGTCGGTGTACGCACACAAGCCGGCTGCAGAACACGCTCGCCTTCAATCTCGACCACGCAGGCACGGCAGTTTCCGTCCGGGCGCATACCTTCCTTGAAACACAAGTGAGGGATCTTGACGCTGGCACGTTTTGCCGCCTGCAGGATAGTCTCGCCTTCATGGGCTTCAACCATTTCACCGTTCAATTCGAATTGAACAGTCGGGGCTATATCTTCAGCACGTCTAGCCATTAGCTGTCCCTCTCGCTTCTTTCATCTGTTGTTGACTGTTCGCCTGCGGCATCACTTAAACCCAGTTCTTGCGGAAAATACTTGATTACGCAACGCAATGGATTTGGCGCTGCCTGACCAAGCCCGCAAATTGAGGCGTCTTCCATCACCACCGCGAGATCTTCCAGTTTTTCTATATCCCACTGCTCGTTTTCCATAAGCTTTGCCGCTTTTTCGGTACCGACACGACAAGGGGTGCATTGACCACAGGATTCGTGGGCAAAGAATTTCATTGATGTGAGTGCAGCCTGTTTGGCCGAATCCTTGTCGGATAAAACAACGACTGCAGCGGAACCTATAAAGCAGCCATATTCCTGCAGCGTATCGAAGTCCATCGGTATATCACCGAGAGATGCTGGCAGAATGCCACCAGAGGCACCACCTGGAAAGTAGCCGTAGAACTCATGGCCGTCCAGCATGCCACCGCAATACTCATCGATCAGTTCACGCATGGTTGTACCGGCGGGCGCAAAGTGCACTCCCGGGTTTTTGACCCGGCCGGAAATCGAGAAGCTTCGCAAGCCCTTCCGGTCATGGCGACCTTCCGAGGTAAACCACTCATGACCTTTTTCAAGCAGGTCACGCACCCAGTAGAGTGTTTCAAAGTTATGCTCAAGCGTCGGGCGGCCGAACAGACCTACCTGGGCAACAAACGGCGGACGTAATCTGGGTAACCCGCGCTTGCCTTCAATGGATTCAATCATCGCGGATTCTTCGCCGCAAATATAAGCGCCGGCTCCACGGCGTAATTCAATTTCCGGCAGCTGATAGGGTGCTGATGCCTGCAACAGAGCCAGCTCGGTTTCAAGAATCTCCCGACCCAGAGCATACTCGTCACGTGTGTAGACCCAGATCTTGTCAATGCCGACTACACTGGCTGCGATCAGCATCCCTTCGAAGAACCGGTGGGGGTCTTTCTCTATGTAGTAGCGGTCTTTGAAGGTACCGGGCTCACCTTCATCTATGTTGACGGCCATATAACGTGGCGCTTCCTGACCGGAGACTATTTCCCATTTCATACCAGAGGGAAAACCAGCGCCACCCAAACCACGCAAGCCACTATCTTTCAACAGTGCGATAACATCTTCACGCTTACGGGTTCCATCGGCACATTCGCGAGCGATGGCGTAACCACCATCGGCAACGTAGGCATCCAGACTGACATGCGAGTGAGGATTTTCAGGTTTGGTTTTACCGGCTTTGACATCACGAACAACATCATCAATCGTCGCTTTGTCGACGGTATGAAAACCAACCACGGCAGCTGGTGCTTCAGTACAGCGACCGATGCAGGGCACCGGTTGTACACGAACACCGTCACCGAGTGCCGATTTCAAACCACTGATCAGTTCATTGGCTCCAGCGAGCTCGCAACTCACTGAATCACAAACACGTACTGTCAGAGCGGGAGGTGCCGGCCTGCGTTCAGTCACCACATCAAAGTGATGATAGAACGTTGCCACCTCATAGACTTCCGCGGGCGACAATTTCATCTCATGTGCCAATGCGACAAGATGATGTGCAGCCAGATGACCGTAACGATCCTGAATCAGGTGGAGGTGTTCGATCAGCAGATCGCGTTGCCGTGATGCGTCTCCCAACAACTCACGCACTTCAAGCAGTGCATTCAGGTCAACCGCACGGCCTTTACCCTGCCCCTTCTTCTTTTTTCTGCCGCCAGCGTTACCCGTTTTGCGGGTCACGTCGCTTGAAACACTTGCCATCAGTTCTATCCGGGTTGGGCATTAACAATAATATGAAGGGTATAGTCCGGCTGCGTTGCTGCAGCCATGCCTATGGTCGCTGCAACACAAGTGGCTGCAGCACATGCTGACCAAGAAGATCTAGAACAACCCTTCGATTACACCTTCAGAGTTCATCTTGATACGGTTAGCAGCCGGTTCGCGCGGCAGCCCCGGCATTGTCATGATGTCACCACAAACTACCACAATGAATCCGGCGCCAGCTGAGAGCCTGACTTCACGCACCGGCAATGTGTGATCGCTAGGCGCACCCTTGGCGTTCGGGTCATCAGAAAAGCTGTATTGGGTTTTGGCAATACAGACTGGCAGGTTGCCAAAACCTTCAGCTTCCAGCTCCGCGACCTGATTACGGGTTTTCTGATCGAAGGCGATATCTTTGGCACGGTAAATTTTCTGGGCGACGGTGCGCACTTTGTCCAGCAACGGCATATCGTCGGGGTACGACACTTTGAAATCAGCCTTGCCACTGTCTGCCAGCGCAACCACTTCCTTCGCCAGGTCTTCAGTACCAGCGCCACCCTCAGCCCAATGATTGGCATCAATGGCTTTAACACCCAGACCATCGCAGATATCTCGCACTGCTTTCATTTCAGCATCGGTGTCAGCCGAGAAGCGGTTGATTGCAACCACCAGAGGTACACCATAAGACTGCACGTTCTCGATGTGGCGCTGCAAGTTCGTACAACCGTCTTTAACGGCTTGCACGTTTTCCTTACCCAGATCATCTTTGCCCACGCCACCGTGCATTTTCAATGCTCGAATGGTGGCTACCAGCGTTACCGCATCGGGCTTCAGACCCGACTGACGACATTTGATATCGAAGAACTTCTGTGCGCCAAGGTCCGCGCCAAAGCCGGCTTCCGTTACTACATAGTCAGCCAGTTTCAGGGCCGAGGTAGTGGCAATAACCGAATTACAGCCGTGTGCGATATTGGCAAACGGGCCGCCGTGGATAAACGCCGGGTTGTGTTCCAGAGTTTGTACAAGGTTGGGGTTGATCGCATCCTTCAGCAATACAGCCATTGGTCCTGGAGCCAGAATTTCCGATGCACGGATTGGCTTACGCTCACGAGTATAGGCCACAACAATCTTGCCGAGACGCTCAGTCAGATCATCAATATCACGGGCCAGACAGAATATAGCCATCACTTCGGAGGCCACCGTAATATCAAAACCATCAGTACGTGGGTAGCCGTTTCCGGGGCCGCCCAAGGAGCTGGTGATCTGGCGCAAGGACCGGTCATTCATATCAACAACACGGCGCCAGGCTACACGGCGAGAATCGATACCCGCACTGTTACCCCAGTAGATATGATTATCCAGCAACGCTGATAACAAAGCGTGAGCCGAAGTAATCGCGTGAAAGTCTCCGGTGAAGTGAAGGTTGATATCTTCCATCGGAATCACCTGAGCGTAACCACCACCGGCGGCTCCACCCTTCATCCCGAAACATGGGCCCAGACTCGGCTCACGCAGGCAAACCATGGCATTTTTGCCAATGCGGTTAAGCCCGTCAGTCAGACCCACTGAGGTTGTGGTCTTGCCCTCACCCGCCGGAGTCGGTGTGATCGCTGTTACCAGTATCAGTTTGCCATCCGGCTTGTCTTTCAGTGTTTTTATATAGTTGAGATCAACCTTGGCTTTGGTATGCCCGTAGGGCATAAGCGCATCGTTGGGAATGCCCAATCGATCGGCTATATCACCAATGGGTTTTATCTCTGCTGCCTGTGCGATATCAATGTCGCTCATAGCGCTATGCTCTCCGTTCAGATTGTTCTGATTGTTCTGGTTAAGCGGGCCGGCAGGTACCAGCATCGCCTGACTTTGGTTACCTGATTACCCACTGATACTGTGAATATTCCAATAGCTACCGGGTGCTAAGTTAAGCCCGCCAACTTTGTTGATTGCTGCTCCTGTACAGATCTTTTGTTTTACAAAACCCGGATTGTTTTACTAGGTCTGCAAAACGTCTAAGCCTGTAGAACTCGAACCAAAAGGTACACATTTGGTGCAAATTGGTTCGCATTGGACCAAATACAGACGTTATCAAATTTCATCAAACGGCAGTAGTGATGGATTATCTGTACCTTCGATTGGTACAAATAGGTACATCGTCGCGCAGCAGGACCCGTTAAAACCCTATTCACCCTATTATCTGCCGATAGCCAGAAGACCACCGACAAGAGTGCGCTCTAAACTTCTATCTGCGCGGCAAAACCGGCGTGCATAGCTGTTTTAACGTGACACTAAACCAGTTTGTCACCAACAGCGAGTCCACTGGCAGCAGCATATTCTGCAGCGCCCACCTTGCCCGCATCAGCCCTGACCCGCTTGATCCTGATGGCACCGCCGTCGCCGCTGGCAACGACAAAGGAGTCAGCCGCAATTTCCGTAACACTGCCAGGCCCTTGGGCTTCACCGGGACAGGATGCAAGCTTTTCCGAATCAAAGATCTTCAGGGTTGCATCCCCGTGCTGGCACCAGGCGCTGGGTTGAGGGTTTGCCGCGCGGATAGTGTTGTAGATATCATCCGCCGACTTGCTCCAGTCTATTTTTGCCTGCTCCTTGCCGAACCAGGATTCATAAGATCCTTCATCAAGATTCTGTTTGATTCGCGGCGCCGTGCCATCCTTGACCAGCTGTAACGATTCCAGCATCGCGTCCACTCCCATTGGAAAGAGTTTATTGAAATACACGTCGCCCAATGATTCATCCGGGCCAATATCGCAATGTTTCTGCATCAGGACAGGGCCTTCATCCAGGCCTTCATCGGGCCAGAAAATAGTCAACCCGGTTTCCGTACTCCCCATGGCGATAGGCCAGTTGATTGACGAGGGACCACGGTGCATCGGCAATACCGATGGGTGGTATTGAAAAGAACCCAGTTTGGGAGCATCGAGCACCGGCTGGGGCACAAACAACAACACGTAAGCCATCATGCAGATATCAGCATCAAAAGACTGCATCAGCTCCAGAGCTTCAGGCGTTTTCCATGAAGCTGGCTGGTGTACCGGTATGTTGTGTTCCTGTGCCAGCTCTTTTAGCGGGTCGAGTGGCCTGCCTTCTTTATCAGGCGCAGTGCAAACGGCCACCACATTTTCTTTTTGTTCCAGTAGTCGTTCCAGAACCGCCTTCCCAAATGCCTGCTGGCCATGTACCACAATTTTCATCTTTACCTGACTCCTGAATCTGGATGACTACGATTTACAAGTTTCTAAATAGCGTCTAGATAGCGCCTGCTTCGCGCATGGTGGCAATTTCGTCAGCGCTATAGCCGAGCACATTACTGAGAATTTCATCGGTATGCTCACCGAGCAATGGTGAACGCTCGACATCGACTTCCGAGTCTGACAATTTGATCGGGCAGCCTACGGTCAGGTACTTGCCACGCTCCGGATGATCGACTTCAACGATACTGCCAGTCTCTCTGAGAGAGGGTTCCTCGGCCAGCTCTTTCATCGACAGAATAGGCCCGACAGGAATATTCAACGGATTGCAAATATCCATGACTTCGAACTTGGTCTTGGTCTTGGTCCACTCTTCAATGGTTTCAAACACTTCATTAAGGCGCGACAAGCGGGCATTGGGTGTGGCGTAGTCCTCGTGCTCCTTCCATTCCGGCTTGCCAATGACATCACAGACGTTTTTCCACACTGCAGCCTGTGTAATGAAATAGGTATACGCGTCAGGATCCTTCTCCCACCCCTTACACTTGAGAATGCGCCCCGGTTGCCCGCCACCTGAATCGTTTCCAGCGCGTGGTGTCGCTTCACCGAACGGAATATCTTCACCGTATTGGGAATACTCTTGCAGCGGTCCGGCCTTGAGACGCTGCTGGTCACGCAACTTCACGCGACACAGATTAAGCACACCGTCCTGCATGGGTGCCAGCACCTTCTGGCCACGGCCTGATTTTTCACGTTGATAGAGAGCCGTAACAATGCCAAGGCACAGATGTAGTCCAGTACCGGAATCCCCGATTTGTGCGCCCGTCACCAACGGTGGCCCTTCACGGAAACCCGTAGTTGACGCTGAACCACCAGCACACTGCGCAATGTTTTCATAGACCTTGCAATCTTCATAAGGCCCGGGACCAAATCCCTTGACCGATGCCATGATCATGCGCGGGTTCAATTCCTGCACACGTTCCCAGTTGAAGCCCATGCGGTCCAGTGCACCGGGTGCAAAGTTTTCCACCATGACATCACACTCCTTGATCATTTTCTCAAGCACCGCCTTGCCTTCCTCGGTTTTGGTGTTCAGTGTCATGGAACGTTTGTTGTGATTCAGCATGGTGAAATAAAGCGAATCAGCTCCTTCAACATCGATGAGCTGTTTTCGGGTTGCATCGCCGACGCCCGGCCGTTCAACCTTCATAACATCAGCGCCGAAAAAACCCAGCAACTGTGTGCAGGTCGGGCCGGATTGCACGTGCGTGAAATCCAGAATTTTTACACCTTCAAGAGCTTTCATAGGTTGGGTCCAGCCAAAAATTATTTGATTCGAAAATATCCGGCGAAGCTATCGACAGATTCGTGGATTCGATTCGCCATCAAAAAAGATATTTAAAAACACCGGGGGAACGCAGACACCGGCTACTTTTTCACCACACTTTGCGGATTCAAATTACCAATGCGACCACTCTCGGTACCAGCATTCTCATCAATCACAGCATTAATCAGTGTGGGTTTACCGGAATCCAGCGCCTTATTGACAGCCGCATCAAGCTCATCCCGGCTTTCCACTGATATGCCCTCACCACCGAACGCCTGCATCATCAAGTCATAGCGCGCGTCTTTGACAAAAACGGTTGGCGCTACATCCGGCCCGCCGGTCGGGTTGGTATCTGTGCCCCGGTAGATGCCATTGTTATTGAACACGACTATGCAAACCGGCAGATTGTAACGGCAGATAGTTTCTACCTCCATCCCGGAGAAACCGAAGGCACTGTCACCTTCAACAGCAAGAACCGGATGGCCGGTTTCAACCGCTGCCGCTACTGCCGCTCCCATACCAATACCCATGATGCCCCAGGTTCCAACATCGAGACGCTTGCGGGGTTTGTGAATATCGATAATACCGCGCGCAAAATCGAGCGTGTTGGCACCTTCATTGACGAGAATCGTTTCCGGACGCTGCTCGATAATATTTTTCAGTGCACCAAGGGCACCGTGAAAATCCATGGGCGTCGTGTCACTACCCGTTTTCTGCGCCATACGCTTGAGATTGGTAGAACGCTTCTCATTCACCGTATCAATCCACGCGGCCGGCGGTTGCGCCACGTCAGCTGATTTGATTGAACCAAGCAGTGAACTCAGACAGGATTCAATGTCACCAACGAGGGGTGCTGCGATCTCGATATTGCTGTCCATCTCCGACGGCTCAATGTCGACCTGAATAAAC
This sequence comes from uncultured Granulosicoccaceae bacterium, assembly GCA_938005265.1. GTDB lineage: Bacteria > Pseudomonadota > Gammaproteobacteria > Granulosicoccales > Granulosicoccaceae > CALFCE01. The sequence goes on along the minus strand of CALLOA010000022.1, from coordinate 4,519 downwards.
TTTTTCGATCCGGGTTCTCCCCACTGCTTGCCTTTGCCGTGTGACAGCAACCAGTTAAGCCGCGCACCCACCAACATCACGACATCGGACTCTTTCAAAACCAGTGAACGGGCAGCAGACGCACATTGCGGGTGCGTATCCGGCAGCAACCCTTTCGCCATACTCATGGGCAGGTAAGGCACACCACTCGCTTCAACAAACTGCTTAACCACATCATCGCATTGCGCGTAGGCCGCCCCTTTACCCAGTATGATGAGCGGCTTTTTCGCACTTTTCAAAACATCAAGGGCACGATCAATAGCTGATTGTGCCGGTATTTGTGCAGGTGCCGGGTCAATTACTTTCACCAGCGACTTCTTACCCAGTTCAGCATCCATTACCTGACCAAACAATTTAGCCGGCAAATCGAGATATACCCCACCCGGACGACCGGACACCGCTGCACGGTAGGCACGGGCCACAGCAATGCCGATATCTTCAGCGTGCAAAACACGAAAAGCTGCCTTGCACAAAGGTTTCGCTATGGCGAGCTGGTCCATTTCTTCGTAGTCACCTTGTTGCAAGTCAACTATCTCACGCTCTGACGAACCACTCAGGAGAATCATCGGAAAGCAGTTTGTCGTAGCATTCGCAAGAGCCGTCAAACCATTGAGAAAGCCCGGTGCCGAAACAGTCAGACACAGCCCGGGCTTCTTGGTCAGAAAACCGGCAATCGCCGCGGCATTGCCCGCATGTTGTTCATGGCGAAACGACAGAACACGCATACCACTGGCTTGCGCAAGACGACCAAAGTCCGTTATCGGTATCCCCGGAACACCGTAGATAGTATTAAGGTCATTCATTTTCAAAGCATCGATCAACAGATGAAAACCATCAGTAAGATCTGCTGTTGAATCAGAATCTGCCTGATGTTCCGACGCCTCTTTTTTCTCTCGTTCCAGTGTCTCAGCCATGTTAATTTCCCTTGCCTATCGAATCAGATCCGAAAAGATTTGTGTGTTATTTGAAAGCAGTTTTTTTTTAAACTCACTGCAGACTCTTTGCAGATTTATTACAAATAATTTCATTGCAAATAATCGATGTTTTCACGCACATGATCAGCGAGCTCAAGCGCATGATCCCTCACCATTCGCTCAGCAACCTCGGTGCGACGCGCTACCAATGAATCTATAATCAATCCATGATCTATGATTGATCGTGTCGTCCTGTCACTTTGGTGAATAGTGGCGGAACGAATGGCATGCATGTGCACAAATAGTGATTGGCCTGTCTCCAATAACTTTTCATTACCAGCCATTGCCATAATTTCCTCATGAAAGCGGATGTTACTTTCAGAGTATTCATCAATCGCAACAGTCTTTGATTCCTTGGACCTGGAGCCTGTATCCTGAACCGATTTAACCGTCGTTTCCCAACGCCGTTTGAAACTGGCAAGCTCATCATCACTAACATGCAAGGTCACAAGTCGCGCTGCAATGGATTCAAGCGCTGCCCATACCTCAATGATTTCTACAATTTCGCGTTTCGATTTTCGAACCACAAAACTGCCTCGTCTCGGAATGTTGCGAACCAGGCCTTCCTGCTCCAATCTCGACAACGCTTCTCTTACCGGCGTCCTGCTAACACCCAGTTCATCCGCCAGTTTTCGCTCATCGAGTTTCGGCGCTTCCGCGGACGCATAAACATCCATCGAGAGTATGGCCTGACGTAATGCGTCGTAGACGCGCGACTTCAGCACCGCATCCTGTTTCAGTGGCAGTAGTTGCACCTCACTCATGCAGACTTGCTCTTTCTGAACTTTCGCATCAGCGGATAGCAAACGAGCAACAAGGCCACCAGCATGCAAGTACCACTGATGGGTCTTGTGAAAAAGGTCGTGACATCACCTTGAGATGCGAGCAAAGACTGACGTAGGGAACGTTCAGCCAAAGGCCCCAGCACGATAGCAAGCACGGCAGGTGCTACCGGGTAGTTCAGTTTTCTCAACAGGTACCCGACAATACCAAACAGGAACATCAACCAGACATCGTGCATGGTTTGGGTAGGCGCATAGCCACCGACAAGACAAAGGATATAAATCACCGGTGCTAGAATGGTAAACGGCATGGTCAGAACCCGAACAAACAACGGAATAAAGGCCAGATTGATTATCAAGGTGGCAAAGTTGGCAATGTAGAGTGAACCAATCAATCCCCAGACAAAGTCGGGATGCTCACTGAATAACAAAGGCCCCGGGCGCAAGCCCCAGATAATCATGCCACCCAACAATATTGCGGTGGTCGGAGAACCCGGGATACCCAGCGTGATCATGGGCAGCATGGAACCGGTGGATGCCGCGTTGTTGGCAGCTTCAGGTGCAGCAACCCCTGCCACCTTGCCTTTACCGAATTCCTCCGGTGTTTTGGAAAATGTTTTGGCAAGTCCATAAGACATCAGCGATGCCGGTGTGGCACCAGCAGCCGGCAATGTACCAACAAAGTAACCCAGCACGGAACCCAGTGTCGTTGTGCCGATATATTCCTTAACATCCTTGAGGTTGGACACAAGGCTCTTAAAGGACATCTTTACCTTGTGTACAGAGACTTTGCCTTGTGTCGATTCCAGCGTCCACAGCATTTCACCGATGCCGTAGATGCCGATCGCCAGCACCAGAAAATTAATGCCATGAAGGAAACCGGAAATATCGCCGAATATAAGCCGTGGCTTGCCCGAAATAATATCGAGTCCGATAGTTGCGAGTACCAGACCGATCAGGATGGAAAAAATGGTTTTAGGAATGTCGTCCCCACCAAGACCGATAAACGTGGCAAACGCCAGCATCATCAGCGCAAATTCTTCCGGTGGACCGAATTTCAGAGCAAAGGCTGCTAATGGTGGCGCGAATAACGTAAACAGAATGACTGAAATGGTGCCACCGATAAAAGAAGCAACAGCAGCAGCCGTCAGGGCTTTGTCAGCATGACCTTTCTGTGCCAGCGGCCTGCCGTCAAATACGGTCGCAACAGCCGTTGAAGCACCGGGTATACCCAGCGTTATGGAGCTGATCGCACCGCCGTACATCGCACCGTAATAGATTGCTGCCAGAAAGATGATCGCCGCAGTCGGTGGCACCAGAAACGTTATCGGCAGCAATATGGCAACACCATTGACTGAACCCAGCCCCGGCATTGCACCCACCAGCAAACCAACCGTACACCCGATAATTATCATCATCAGGTTCAGAGGCTGCATGGCTTCCAGCAGCCCTGCACCCAGAAGTGAGAGTACTTCTTGCATTATTGGCTCACTCCATTGTTAGTTGGTGTTTCGTTAGTCACAGAGTCTCCGACCGATTCAGCAACCCCTGCACGTTTCAGCGCTCGATTTTTAAAGTACTGGCGCAACCAGTAAACGATAGTGATAACGACCCCCAAAGCGGGCAAGCCATTAATCGGTGAAGCCAGAGCCTTGATGCGTTCACCCAGGCTCTGCGCATAGATAAGATCGTAAACCGGATAGAAGGCCTCTTCTGTAAATGCTTTGGGCAGCGGTATTTTCAGTGCCCACTCAAACAAACAAAAGATAAAAACCGGCACACAAACGGTCAGTGACAGAGTCAATGGCCAGGAGTGCCGGCCAATAAATTTGATATAAAAAAACAGAAAAATCGGCAACGCGATGTAGATCCCTGCGTACTGGGTCATCAGCAGCAGAGCGAGAATGGAACCGGCAGATGTGCCGACAACAAGCAGGGTATCACGGCTTATATAGAGCTCTGTAGAAACCGACTCGGGTGTAATTTTCCTGAACCAGCGAACGATGGTCCAGATACAACAAAGCAACATGCCGGTGGACAACCAGAACGGCCAGGCACCGGAGCCGGGACCTTTGTCCTCTATCCAGCCTATATTGAGTTCAGCGCTCTTGATCATCAGGCCAATCGAGCACAGCGCAAGCAACACGGCAAATATTATTTCTGCGGTTCTGACTGTCACAATTTACTACTCTTGATTTCAGTAATTGTTCAGTAATTCGAAAAGCGTAATTAACCAGAAAATCGTTGAGGGTATTTAACCTGTTTACCCCAAAATCACGCAATAGCACCCCTGTGAAGCCGCCGAGCTTCACTCAAGACTACTGAGTAGTTAAACGCTGTAACTGTAGACTCTTAGAAAAAAGAATCTAAGCGAACGTCACGACCAAGGTCGTGGCAGGGTTTTAACGATTTCTGGCAGATGCTTTAAAGAACATTCAATTAAAAACAAGGGAAACATAGATTTTCATCTTTGCTTCCCCTGTTTTTCAAACTGCTTGAGCTACAAGCATTCAGGGAGTGAATTTACTCGCCAGTGATGGCTTCAGCACCCACTGATTCAATCAATTCCTTGTGACGTGACAACTGTTCCGTGTGGAATGAAGCCAGATCATCACCTGCTACCCATTCTGTACAGTCAAGTCCGTCATCAACACAGAATTTTTGCCACTCTTCTGATTGATACAGCTGGCTGAACAAATCGATGTAGAACGCCTTGGCATCGTC
>CALLOA010000021.1 GCA_938005265.1 uncultured Granulosicoccaceae bacterium | reverse complement strand
CACATATCCGATACTTCCATTAATCGCTAGATTTTAAGCTTGTAGCCATATTTTCGTTACGTTCAGATGAACAAAACAGCCCCAGAAACTGACAAAAGCAGCTCGCTCAATGCGCGACGACGGCGTGCGGTAGAGATGCGTCTGGAGGGGGCATCTCTGGCTAGCATTGCAGCTGAGGTCAATCTGAGCAGCCCAACCATCATCAATGCTCACAAGGCCTTCATGGAAGGCGGCTGGCCAGCCGTTGACAAAAAGCCGCGCGGTCGTTCCAGTGGCGCTGTGGCACTGGGCGTTGATGAAAACGTCATCCTTGGCGAACTATTGGAACTGTCACCCGAATCGTTCGCACAACAACCGCTCTGGAGCTATCGCCTGTTACAGCAATGGCTAACAAGCTGGACCGGCAAGTCAATAACATTGCGTACAGCCACCAAGTACGCCGAACGTTGGAATCTGCACGGCCACTCTGCGCTTGCCGACAATGTCCTGCTTTCCGGGAGCGATCGCGCCACACTGACAGCCGCCAAAAAACGCGGACTGGCTGTGTACTCAATAGGTCAGAAGCGCCTGGCAAATCATAGTGTGCTCCATGCACACGATGGCCGCGGTTCATTCACGTGGATAGTAGTCAACGGCTCAACCCAGGTCGATGACATAACTGATTTTTTGCAGCGTCTATTGGCACTCGCCGGCAAGTCATTTTTCCTGCTCGTCAACGGGATTGACCTTAAAAGGCAAGCCACACTGCAACAATGGTTCGAGCAAAACCATTGCGAATACCTGCAATGCCATAACAAAACGCTGACAGCTTCGCCAAGTACCCAGCAGCCGCGATCTGGTGATCAAAGCACCAATCCATCAGAGCAAGAAAAACTGACTGCGAAGCGATCCACCGCCACACAAGAACTGATCACACAAGTATCAAGCATTCCATCCAATCAATCCGAATACACTCAGGATAAAACGATGAAAACACAGCCAGACAGGCTACAGCAAAAAGCTGGTGCCGAAGGCGCTACAGCTACAACCAAACCAGCTGAACAAGAGCAAAAAGTATCTGCGGACAAAGTCTCACAGCAAAGCCAATCACTAACTCATCTGCAACGTCTGGAAGCTGAAAGCATTCACATATTGCGAGAAGTGATCGCCGAAGCTGACAAACCCGTTATGCTGCATTCTTTGGGTAAAGACAGTGCTGTCATGCTGCATCTTGCCCGCAAAGCATTCTTCCCTGCACCAATACCAATGCCACTGTTACACGTGGATACGACCTGGAAGTTCAAGGCAATGTACCAGTATCGTGATGAATTGGCGGCTGATCCGAATATTGAAATGATTGTCCACAAGAACGAAGAAGGCATTCGACAGGGCGTCAATCCGATCACCCACGGCTCGGCACTACACACCGACATTATGAAAACGCAAGGCTTACGACAGGCGATCGATAAACACGAGTTTGATGTTGCAGTCGCCGGCGCAAGGCGCGACGAAGAGGGCACACGCGCAAAAGAACGGGTGTTTTCATTCAGGTCAGACCAGCACCGCTGGGACCCGCGCAACCAGCGACCGGAACTGTGGAACGTGTATAACACACGCAAGCAACCTAAAGAATCCATCCGTGTTTTTCCATTGTCCAACTGGACGGAGCTTGATGTCTGGCAGTACATCCTGCTTGAGAACATCAGCGTCGTGCCTTTGTATTTTGCAGCTGAGAGACCCGTTGTGGAACGCGATGGCAATCTGATTCTGGTTGATGACGACCGTCTGACACTTAATGAAGGTGAAGTACCGAGCCTGCGCAAGGTTCGCTTTCGCACCCTTGGTTGCTACCCTCTAACGGGTGCCAGCGAATCAACCGCGACATCACTACCTGAGATTATCGCTGAAACTTTCATGTCAAAAACCTCGGAACGAAGTGGACGCATGATTGATCACGATTCATCCGCGTCGATGGAACAGAAAAAACAAGAGGGCTACTTCTAATGAAATCTTCAGCGATTGATTTAACATACGAAGAAATTACTGAAAAGCTCGCACGCCATGAAAACAAGACGCTGTTGCGGTTTATTGCTTGTGGCAGTGTTGACGACGGCAAAAGTACACTGATCGGGCGCCTGCTCCATGATACGAAAGGCGTATTTGACGACCAGCTGGCGCGCGCAGAATCAGAATCGAAAAAATTCGGAACACAGGGTACTGATACAGATTATGCACTGCTTGTGGATGCACTTGCAGCTGAGCGTGAACAGGGCATAACCATCGATGTTGCATACCGCTACTTCGCAACAGAACGGCGAAAGTTCATTGTTGCAGATACTCCAGGCCACGAGCAGTACACACGAAACATGATCACAGGTGCATCCAATGCGGATGCCGCGATCATACTCGTCGATGCACGCAGAGGCCTCAGCACCCAAACCTATCGTCACAGCTATCTGGTATCGCTGATGGGTATCAAGAATATCGTGCTGGTGCTAAACAAAATGGATCTGATCAACTACTCAGCCGAAACCTATCAGCAAATAGTTGACTCATATCGCGAGTTCGCCGATTCGGCTGGCATTGAAAACTTCACCACTATCCCGGTATCAGCCCTGAAGGGCGACAATATGGTTGAACCCAGCACAAACACCAGCTGGTACCACGGCCCTACTCTGCTTTCGTGGCTGGAAACGGTAAAAGTTGATAACGACATCAAACGCAAGCAACCCTTTCGCATGGCTGTGCAGTGGGTGAATCGCCCTAACCTCGATTTTCGGGGCTACACCGGGACTATCTCCGGTGGCAGTGTAAAGCCAGGTGATGCCATACGTATCCAGCCATCAGGCAAAACCGCTAACATCGCAAAAATCATCACGGCAGATGCTGAACTCGATCAAGCCGTTGCAGGCCAGGCAGTCACACTGACTCTGGACAATGAAATCGATGTGGTGAGAGGTGACGTCATATCCACAACTGAACAACCTGCCAGCACAGCTGATCAGTTTGAGTGCTCGATCGTCTGGATGCATGACGATGCTTTACTTCCAGGTCGTGAGTATTTACTCAAGGTAGGTGCTCAAACCGTGACCGCCAATGTCACGGATATCAAGTATGAAGTAAACGTCGACACGCTTGAGCAGATCGCTGCAAAGAAACTTGATCTGAACAGCATTGGCGTTTGCAATCTCAGCACTGACAGGCAAATTGCCTTCGACCCCTACGATGAAAACCGCGAAACCGGTAGCTTCATACTGATTGACAGGGTTACCAATCAGACAGTGGGGGCCGGCATGCTGCACTTCGCGTTGCGACGCTCTGACAACATTCACATGCAAGCAGTGGACGTTGACAAGGCGATGCGCTCGCAGCTCAAGCAACAGAAAGCCTGCGTTCTATGGTTCACCGGTCTTTCCGGTGCGGGTAAATCAACCGTCGCCAATATCGTTGAGAAGAAACTCTCGGCGCTCGGCAGACATACCTACCTGCTGGATGGCGACAATGTCAGACACGGTCTTAACAAGGATCTCGGCTTCACCGATGCTGACCGGGTTGAAAACATTCGTCGTATCGGCGAAGTTGCAGGACTTATGGTTGACTCCGGTCTGATCGTATTAACTGCATTTATTTCGCCGTTCCGCTCAGAGCGACAAATGGCGCGAAATCTGGTCGAAAACGATGAATTTCTGGAAGTCTATGTTGAAACACCACTCGCTTTAGCTGAAGAGCGAGACCCCAAAGGCCTATACAAAAAAGCCAGAAAGGGTGAACTGAAAAACTTCACCGGCATCGACTCGCCCTATGAGCCACCGGAAAATCCGGAAATTCTGGTTGATACGGCTTCTCTGTCTGCTGAACAGGCGGCAGAGAAGGTACTTTCAGAGCTGCGCCGCACGGGTATCATCTGATACCTGTTACTGCAATTTGGGTGGATTTCCTGGCATATAGCGTCACAAAATCGCGTCGCAAAATCACCCATTTTGCAGTAGCAACGCAAGTTGCCACAGAAGCTGCGGCTGATTGATTGTTCATCAGCCGCAACACTTTTGTTTTGTAATGACCGATATTCAAGGGCCAGGACATTAGTCGACCAGGTCTATTGAAATGGGCTGCCCATGCGGTGTACTTCTGGCAGCTTCATCCCACCTTTTTTGTAACCTCTCCAGTTCACCTGTACCAGCAATACCCTTGCTTTTGAGCATTCGCTCCAGCGTATTCAACCAGTGTTTGTAATAGGTGTCGCCAAGATCCGGATCACCGGCACGCTGTGCTGCAGAAATTTCATCACCGAGCATGTTTGACCATTCTGGCCATTCAAACAAACCGCGCTCATGCAACTTGACTGCCATGGCAAATACCTGGGCATGCCATGGCTCGGCAAAAACCGGCTCACCTTGCTGTTGTGGAAAACCATCCGGCAGCTTGTCCAGCGCGGCGTGTTGTTGGTGGGAACTCATGATTTTTTACCTTATCAATCTTTTTACTAATTACTTACTGTCAGTTTTTTCCAGGTACGGCTCCCAACAATCCACCATGACGCTGCCCGAATTTTCCGTATCACCCCAAAGTTCCGCCGACTGGAACTCGATACAGTACAACCATTGCGGATTTTCACCCATTCCCAGAGAATTTGAATCCGGGTAGACATGACAGCCTTGTACCAGTGCCACCCGCCCAACGTGGCCACGAATATAGCCCGGCAGCCGAGTGTGTGTTTGAGGTTGATAATTGCGCACCCGTACCATTTCCCCCACAGCATAAAGTGCCTTTGCAGCAGCTTCGCGATCAACCGGTGCTCCGGACGCCAGCATCGGGGCAACCTGCTCAGCTTTGACAACACGTTTGACAGGCACTGCAGGCTCACGCATTTTAAAATCACTTAGTTCTTCAGCAGTCACCATCTGGTTCTGCAGCAACAATTTCTCAAGTCCGGCCAACCAGATACGGTAGTAGCTAGCCGAGAGGTAGAAAGCAGGCGGTAGAGTCTCCCTTGCAAAACGTGACTCATCCAGATTCCAGCTGCCCGTCGCCCCGCAAGCCAGAACCAAACCGAGCACTCGACGTTCCCAGGAGTCATGAAATAGTGGTTCATCGATCTCAGGCTCAATGACACCATGACACTGCTGCCCACCCATATCATGTACACCATCCATATCCCTGCTCCCGAATTTAAACCTGTTTTTATGACATCAGAGCCAGCAGCGCTATTTTTGCACTGAGGCCAAGGGCAGACCGGTCCCGATCATTGAGTCCCTGGTTACCAGGCTGGCCAGTTCTGATTCGGATAGTGACTCAGTTCCTGCAGGTTGCTCTGGCAGAACCATGTAGCGCATCTCTGCAGTCGAGTCCCAGACACGGATTAATTTTTCAGCTGGCAGCTCAACACCGAATTCCTGCAGAACTGCAACAGGTTCGCGAACTGCTCGCGAGCGATACGGTGCAGACTTGTACCAGGTTGGTGGCAAACCCAGAACCGGCCAGGGGTAGCAAGAACACAGAGTACAGACCACCATGTTGTGCAGCTCCGGGGTATTTTCAACCACTTTCATATGTTCGCCTTGACGGCCACTGAAACCCAGAGATGCTATCGCGGCAGTACCGTCCTCTAACAGCCACTTGCGAAATTTCGCATCAGTCCAGGCGCGAGCCACCACCTGAGCGCCATTGCGAGGGCCGATTCTGGTTTCACAATTTTCGATCAAGGCATCCAGTGCTGCTGCATCCACATAGCCCTTGTCAACCAGCAGAGATTCGAGTGCCCTGACACGAACTGCGGTTTCATCCAGACGTGAATGGTCGTGGTCATGGCTATGGTCGTGATGGTGCGTGTGTTCAAAATTATCTTTTTCAGTCATAGCAGCATAATACCCGATGCGAAGAGGGGAAAAAAGCAGGCAGTTTAACGCGCCCACTACCAAGGTATTACTCAACAAATGGCGTGGCAGCGGGATCAGAAAACAGACGATTTCCGGACAGTGCCGGCTTGGACACTGGCAGGTACTTGTGAGACCCTCATTCCCATGAGAATAGCCAATCAGGATGTGCCGGCAGGCACGCGTTGTTACATTGACTTGCCACTACCGCCGCTGTACACCCATACATCTGTGGCCATGCCAGTACATGTGATCAATGGCAAGCGCAATGGGCCCGTGCTGGTCGTCACCGCAGCCATTCACGGTGATGAAATCAATGGCATAGAAATTATCCGCCAATTGCTCGCATCACGGGGATTCAACCGCCTCAAGGGCACACTGATTACCGTACCGGTGGTCAATGTCTACGGGTTTATTTCCGGCTCACGCTACCTGCCCGACCGGCGTGACCTTAACCGTTCTTTCCCAGGCTCTGAGCGAGGTTCAATGGCCAGCCGTCTGGCAAATATATTTATGTCTGACATCGTAACGGCAGCAACCCATATGATTGATTTGCATACCGGCGCAGCAGGTCGTGATAATTTACCGCAAGTGCGTTACGAATTCGGCAGTAACTCTACGGTTGATGCGATGGCAGAAGCCTTTGGCGCGCCAGTGATTCTGAATTCTTCAGCGGGCAAAGGGACGCTACGTGCCGCTGTCGGCGACCTGCCCTATCTTCTTTATGAAGCCGGTGAAGCACTGCGCTTTAACCAACCCGCTATCACGGCCGGCGTCAACGGCATTGTCAACGTAATGCGATATCTGGAGATGCTGCCGCCGCTGAAAAATCGATCGGACAAAAAGCGTTCCGTTGTTGCAGAGGATTCAAGTTGGCTACGCGCACAGCAAAGCGGCATTCTCAGAGCCACTGTTGATCTGGGTAGCAGTGTCGAGTCTGGCACCATACTGGGCGTTGTAGCGGATCCGTTCGGCGAGCTTGAGACCGATGTTGTCAGCAATCATGGTGGGATTGTGGTGGGAATATCGAACAACCCTCTTGTCCATGAGGGGGAAGCACTATTCCACGTGGCTAAAACCGGAGCCCCTGGATCGGATTCGCAAACTATTCGAGAAATACAGGAAGAGCTGGAGGAGTCACACGAAGCGGGAGACCCTCGCTAGGCTTAGGCTGTATACAGTAACCCGCTGTCATAGAATACGGCAAGGTGTACAGTTCAAGCATCAGCTATTTTCCAGCATGTACATGGGGCCTCCACGCTCGCGTGGAAAACCAAAACCGTTAACCATGACAACATCAATATCGTCAGCTGAATACGACATACCCTGTGCCAGTATTAACGTTGCTTCCTGCTGCATACTGTCTAATAGACGCTGCATTATCTCTTGCCCTGACCATGATCTGGTTTGGATACGCTTGCGTTGTCGCTGTGTAACTATCAAAGCTTCTACCACTTCATCAACTTGCGGCTTGCCGCCAATATACCGGTAGTAACCGGCCCCGGTTTTGCGGCCATAGCGCTGCAATTCACACAAAGCATCGGCGACCTCTGTGCACCGTTCAGCAGGCCCGCCAGTTGCCGCAAGATCCCGGCGCCGCAACCAGCCTATATCCAATCCGCCAAGATCCTGCATGGCATAAAGTCCCATTGGAAAACCAAAGTCCAGCATCGCATTGTCAATGTCCTGTGGCATTGCACCCGTTTCAACCAACCAATCAGCCTGCTGTCGGTAGGCTGCCAGAATGCGATTTGCAATAAAACCATTGCAGACACCAGCGAGCACACTCGTCTTACCCAGTTGCCTGCCCAGTGCAGCAGCTGTGGCGATGACGTCATCCGCGACGGCATCAGGCACCACGATTTCCAGCAACTTCATCTTGTACGCTGGCGCAAAAAAGTGCATTCCGATTACGCGGCGAGCATCACGCACACTACGAGCGAGTTCATTAATATCCAGATACGAGGTATTGCTGGCCAAAACCGTTTCAGGTGGAGTCTGTTCATCAAGCATGGCGAACACGTTTTTTTTCGTTTGCATGTCCTCAATCACTGTCTCGATTACCAGGTCGCTGTTTGCCAGATCAGCAGAGTTACAAGTCACTTTACAGGCTTGCAGAAATTCAGCCTGTTGCTGCACAGTGATTAAGCCGCGTTGTAAGCTATCATGCAGTATTGTTTCTATTCGATTACGCGCGGCTTTCTGCCCCGCAGCATTACGTACTGCCACAACCACCTTAAAGCCCGACAACACGCAGCACGCAGCAATTCCGGCGCCCATGGCGCCACCGCCAACTATGCCAATCAGGTAGACCGGGCGTGGCGCTGCCTTGCAACGAGCGTCTCGCAGAGTAGATCGCTCAGCACGGAGGATGTACTGCAAAGCTTGTGACTCGGGTGATGACGGGTTATCAGGTGTGGCTGGCATTGCTGGAATATTACCGTTTAAGTGTTACGGTGCTTACAAGCCGAGGGGCAAGTTATATCAAAATTTTGACACCACTTGGTCATACAATAAAGCTTCGGTAATGACACTTCAGCGCAGACACTGCGGGTCAGATATAATTATGCCCAGAAAGGCAGGACTGTGGATGAAACACTTCTTTTTCAAATCGCTACATCATTGCGCTCTGTTGCTGTTAGTTGCTTCCAGCATAGCAAGCGCCCAGATTCAGGAGTCCCCTCTCGATACGCAAATACTGCCGACCGGGCAAATGTTTTCACTGATCATAAAGGGCGATGGTGAAAGCGACCCACCAGCACGTATCACAGCGCAGGGCTTGCCACCGGAATCTGTGTTTCTGCGTAATCTGGATGGCTCTCGTACATTTATGTGGATCCCCGATGAAAATGATATCGGGACAAGTTCCTTTCTGGTAACCATAGCTGACGGTAGCGATGAGCAGATATTCGCAACCTACCCGATAAATCTGGAAGTTATCAACATTGGCTCGGGTGAGGCAGATCCGGGGCAGCAACTTACAGAACAACCGACTACCGAGACCGTGCCTGCTGACACCACTGCTGATCTCGCTGCAGAATCTTCTACTGACACCACGACCGCAACAGAAAATGCCGCTGCCCCGGAGCCATTGTCAAAAGCCGCAGCTGCAAAGGCCGACAACACCTTAGCTGATAACACATCTGCGGTTGATGGCGAATCGGATGATAGTGTCAGTACCGACACGGTCAATGCAGATACTGTTACCGAGGAATCTGTCAGCACGGTTCCAGACAGCACTGACTCAGACAGCTCAGATGCTGAAACTCCAGACGCCGATGCTGACTTTCCTGCTACTAACGCCACAGCAGTGAGTCAGGCAGCAGTAAACACCGTTGCAACAAATGCCGTTGACGCGATAACCACAGTTAACGATTCAACTGCACGGCCGTCAGCCGCAGCAAGTCAACTGCCGACCGCAACGGTGGTAGATGTAGACGCCCGGCAAGATTCCACAACAGAATCCTCTGGCCCGACAACAACGGCTGAAAATACAGCGATCAATCAACCGTCGCCCTTGCCCGCCGTGGATATACCTGATGATGGTGACAATGATGCGAGTACCGACTCTGAGCTGACAATAGCCTCAAAACCAGTGCTCGAGGTGCCGGACGACGTGACAATCGCCGCAAACAACGAGCTGAGTGTCCCGATACGCCACAGCTCAGCATCCGGTAACAACACACGTCTAAGCGCCGTTAATCTGCCGCAAGGTGCACGCTTGTCTGAAACACCATCGGGCCATGTTCTCGTATGGACACCGCAACCGAGCGATGCGGGTTCTACAGCCATCATTCTGACCGTCACCGATGCTGAAGATGCATCGCTGTTTACTACCCGAAGACTTGGCATCGTAGTTACACGCTAAACTCCAAACCATATTGTTTAGAAAACACAGGAATAAAAAAACCCGCTCAATGAGCAGGTTTTTTATTTAGCCGGATGAATATCCGTGTTTAATAACGGTAGGCTTCCGGCTTATAAGGACCCGTATTGGGTACCCCGATGTAGTCAGCCTGCTCGGACGTCAGTTCGGTCAGGTTCGCACCGATCTTGGACAAGTGCAAACGGGCAACTTTTTCATCCAGCTCTTTAGGCAGTACATGCACATCGATAGAGTAGTTTTCGCTGTTATTCCAGAGTTCGATCTGTGCCAACACCTGATTGGTAAAAGAGGCTGACATAACGAAACTTGGATGACCCGTAGCACAGCCAAGATTAACCAGACGACCTTCGGCCAGCAATGTCAGGCGCTTTCCGTCAGGGAAGATAATCTGATCCACTTGCGGCTTAACATTTTCCCACTCATAGTTTCGCAGACCGGCAACATCTATTTCGTTGTCAAAGTGGCCTATGTTACAAACGATGGATTGGTCTTTCATGCGTAGCATGTGGTCATGGGTAATGACGTTAACGTTGCCTGTGGTGGTAACAAACAAATCAGCCTGATCAGCAATGTCATCAAGGCGAACAACCCGGTAACCTTCCATCGCCGCCTGCAGCGCACAAATCGGGTCGATCTCGGTCACCCAGACCGTGGCACCCATTCCGCGAAACGCCTGTGCACAACCCTTGCCCACATCACCATAGCCCAGCACAACAGCAATCTTCCCGGCAATCATGACGTCGGTTGCGCGCTTGATACCATCCAGTAACGATTCACGGCAACCATAGAGATTGTCAAATTTTGATTTTGTAACTGAATCATTAACATTGATAGCAGGCACTTTGAGAGTTCCAGCTTTCACCATTTCAACAAGACGATGCACGCCGGTGGTTGTTTCCTCGGACAGGCCTTTGACTTCGTCCAGCAGTTCAGGATAGTCATTGTGCATCATCAGAGTCAGGTCGCCACCATCATCCAGGATCATATTGGGTACCCAGCCATCCGGACCTTTTATGGTCTGGTGAATACACCAGTCAAACTCTTCTTCAGTTTCGCCTTTCCATGCAAATACCGGGATGCCTTGATCAGCAATCGCTGAAGCTGCGTGGTCCTGAGTTGAAAAAATGTTGCACGAAGACCAGCGGATATCCGCCCCAAGATCGACCAGGGTTTCAATCAACACCGCGGTCTGGATAGTCATGTGCAAACAACCGGCGATTCGCGCACCAGCCAACGGTTTCTTGCCTTTGAATTCCTCACGAATAGCCATCAAACCCGGCATTTCGGTTTCAGCAATTTTAATTTCCTTGTGACCCCAGGACGCCAGGCTGATGTCAGCAACCTTGTAGTCTTCAGCGCCTTTGGCAGCGGTTTGTGTACTCATTAGTCAAACTCCGATAATAGATTCTACTTTCTGCCTGTCAGGGGCAACCATGCCCACAAGCAGACCCATCACCTTAAGGCGACAGAAAAAATTCAGATTCCCGACAGGTACATGCCTGCCGGACAATCAGGATGAATGGTCAGTACTGTACTGATCAGGAAAGGCCGGCAGCCTGCTTCAGCGCGTCAACCCGGTCTGTCTTTTCCCAGGTGAAATCACTTTCCTCGCGGCCAAAGTGGCCATAAGCTGCAGTTTTTTGATAGATCGGGCGTAACAGATCGAGCATGGTTACGATGCCATAGGGACGTAGATCAAATACGTCGCTTATGACCTGTTCGATCTTGCGATCATCAATCTTGCCCGTGCCGAAAGTCTCAACCGAAATGGAAGTTGGCCTTGCAACACCAATGGCATAGGAAACCTGGATTTCACACTTCTCGGCGAGACCGGCAGCAACGACATTTTTAGCAACATAGCGACCCGCATAAGCAGCTGAGCGATCAACCTTTGAAGGGTCTTTACCAGAGAATGCTCCACCACCATGGCGAGCCATACCGCCGTATGTGTCTACTATGATCTTGCGACCGGTAAGTCCGCAGTCACCAACCGGGCCACCGATAACAAAATTGCCAGTCGGGTTGATGTGTATATTTTCTGCCGGGCAATCCTTCAACCAGTTTTGCGGCAAGATTGGTTTAATAATATTTTCCATGACACCTTCGCGCAGGTCTGACAGACTGACGTCAGGATCATGCTGTGTTGACAACACTACAGCGTCAATACCCACCGGCTTGCCGTCCTGATATTTCAGCGTTACCTGACTTTTAGCATCCGGGCGTAACCATGGCAGCACTCCAGCACGACGCACTTGCGATTGTTTTTCAACCAGTCGATGTGAATAGGTAATCGGTGCAGGCATCAACACATCGGTTTCAGTTGTTGCATAGCCAAACATAAGGCCTTGGTCACCGGCACCCTGCTCTTCGGGTGCTGTGCGATCAACACCCTGCGCAATATCAGGAGACTGCTTTCCAAGCGCGTTAAGGACTGCACAAGTGGCTCCGTCAAAACCGACCTCCGAACCATCGTAACCTATATCCAGAACGGTCTTTCGCACCAGATCTTCCAGATCAACGTACGCATCTGTGGTCACCTCACCAGCGATTATTACTACACCAGTCTTAACCATGGTTTCGCAAGCCACGCGAGCCTTGGTATCGCTTGCCAGGATTGAATCCAGTACCGCGTCCGATATCTGGTCAGCCATTTTATCCGGGTGCCCCTCGGATACAGACTCCGAGGTAAAAATATAGTCGTTTGCCATTGATTGATAATCCTTGAAAATGAGTAGTTTCGGGCGGGAGGCGGCTATGAAGGTGTCACCGGTATCCGAAGTCTTGTCATTATAATATCAAAATATAAAGATGTCTTTATATTTACCTATACGAAAATACTGCCAATTGTTCGCTTTGCGACGAAAATATTTATATCTGGCCCATTTTGGGAGCCCTGACCCTGCTCTGATAAGGATATTTGTAGACCACAACCATAAGTTAAGGCATGTTTTACCGACATTGCGGTAGGCACATACCCTGAGAGCGGAAATGGTTACAAAATAGATTACCGCGAACTAATTCGGGCCTTATGCCGGAAACTATGGACCCAAGGACCGGGGACGCAGACGATCCCGGTCGCGCAACTCCCTATTACAGGCCAGAAGCGCAGGCCGTAAGCTGCAAAAACCTGAAAACACTCGGGAAACAGCTGTGATGACGCAAATGAGTTAGCCGCAGAATACCGGTGAGTTCTGCGCTACCCTTGCAGTAGACACTAACTAAACAGGAACAGAGGCAAGCACTCAGAAAGGGATATCATCGTCAAAGGGTTCGTTACCGGCCGCCGCCGCTTGCGGAGCACCCTGTGGAGCCGGACGGCCTGGCGCAGCTTGCGCAGGTGGTGGCGCATAATTGTTTCCTCCACCCTGGCCCTGTTGTTGCGCCTGTTGTTGAGCATAACCGCCAGCCTGCCCCTGATTTTGCCCGTCCATGCGACCACCCAACAGTTGTAATTCACGGGCAATGACCTTGGTAGAGTAACGATCTTCACCGGTATTCTTGTCCTGGTACTTTTCCGTACGGATGGAGCCTTCTATGTAAACCTGCGAACCCTTGCGGCAGTACTCGGCAGCAATCTCGCCAAGACGGTTGAATAGCGTCACGCGGTGCCACTCGGTACGTTCCTGGCGCTGGCCCGTGTTTTTATCTGTCCAGCTTTCCGAAGTGGCAAGGCTGAGCGAAGCTACAGCACCTCCGTTCGGCATGTAACGCACTTCAGGATCGGCCCCCAGATTCCCTACCAGGATTACCTTGTTGATACCTCTAGCCATGTTGTTCTCCAATGCTCTGGTGCAGGTTCCGTCCCGCGCCTTCTGTAAAGCGTAATTTTAACCGATTTACACCAGCTTGGCTTAGCTGCAACGGATTTTCTGCGACTTCAGCTGACAATGGCAGACAATGGAGCCAGGCCCATAGGTAAATGGCACAAATCCTGACCGACAGACCTCATTGGCAGGGGGGGGGCCGACAGCTGTGTCATCGCCCATTGATCTGACAGAACCGTTATTCGACATTCTCAGTCACAATACAGCTGAATTTTGCCTGTCCCGGAGCATAGGGCTATTATGTTCGGCTAACTTTAATCAACCTATCGGCCTATAGGCCTGTCGGAACAAGATGTCGCAGTTTGCGAAAAACAATAATGGGGCAAAGCAAGCGTCACCATCAAAAAAGCCGGGCCGCAAAAAGGCTAAGGCGAGTGGTACATCGGTAACAACTGATTTGACGGGCCAGCCGGTGATTGATGCGAACCGCTGGATAGAAGTGCGCGGCGCTCGTACTCACAATCTTAAAAATATTGATATTGATCTACCACGAAACAGCTTGATCGTAATCACCGGGTTGTCGGGTTCGGGGAAATCTTCGCTGGCCTTCGATACCATTTTCGCCGAAGGGCAACGACGCTATGTTGAATCATTGTCTGCCTATGCCAGGCAGTTCCTGTCCGTTATGGATAAACCGGATGTTGACCATATCAACGGCTTGTCGCCAGCAATTTCCATAGAACAGAAATCCACCTCTCATAATCCGCGCTCAACCGTCGGAACCATTACTGAAATAAATGATTATCTACGCTTGTTGTTTGCCCGGGTAGGCACACCCACCTGCCCTCATCATGGCGAAGAACTCTCGGCACAGACAATTACACAAATGGTTGATCTCGTAATGCAGTTACCGGAAGGTCTTGCGGTAATGCTGTTGGCACCGATTGTCAGTGAGCGTAAGGGCGACCACAACAAAACCCTCGAATCCCTGAGAGCGCAAGGATATTTGCGTGCGCGTATCAATGGTGAAACAGTCGAGCTGGATGGGCTGCAGGCACTTGATGGCAAACGAAAACATACTATTGAAGTCGTGATCGATCGCTTCAAAATTCGTGAAGACATTCAAATGAGGCTTGCCGATTCATTGGAAACTGCAGTCCGTCTGGGTGATGAAACAGCTATTGTTGCTCCGATGCGCGATGCTGATGCCCAGGTTGGTGACTTGTTGTTTTCAACACGTTTTGCCTGCAAACAATGTGGTTACTCCGTAGCACCGCTTGAGCCCCGCAGTTTTTCATTCAATAGTCCGCACGGTGCATGTCCGAGCTGCGATGGCTTGGGAATTCAGCAATTTTTCGATGCCGAGCGAGTTATTACCAGCCGCGAATTAAGTCTTGCCGGAGGTGCCATTCGTGGCTGGGATCGCCGCACCACCTACTATTTCCAAATGATTCAGTGCCTCGCAAAACACTATAAAACCGATGTAGAAACACCCTTCAGCGAGTTGCCTGATAAATTCCAGAATGTGGTGCTCTACGGGAGCGGTACTGAAGAAATCGAGTTTGTCTATCTGAGCGAAAAAGGCAATAGCTCTCGCATCCAAAACCACTCTTTTGAAGGCATCCTGCCGAACATGGAACGACGCTACCGTGAAACCAGTTCAGCCGCAGTGCGCGAAGAATTATCGAAACTGATGTCAATCGCTTCTTGTAAGGCCTGCATGGGTGCTCGTCTGAACGAAGCTATACGCCATGTTCTGATCAGTAAAACATCGCTGCCCGAAATATCTGCATTGTCTATCAGCAAAGCGAGTGAGAAGTTATCGAATCTTGAACTGAGCGGGCAAAGAGAACAGGTAGCAGAAAAGATACTGGTGGAAATACGTCAGCGACTTCAATTCCTTATCAATGTCGGTCTTGATTACCTGACTCTGGACCGTGGTGCTGATTCACTCTCCGGCGGGGAGGCGCAGCGAATCCGCCTGGCCAGTCAAATTGGTGCTGGCCTGACCGGTGTAATGTACGTTCTCGATGAACCCTCCATAGGTTTACATCAGAGAGATAACGATAAACTGCTGGCCACTCTGGACTATCTTCGCAACCTGGGTAATACCGTTATTGTGGTCGAACACGACAAGGACGCGATTTCTTCTGCCGACTACATAGTTGATATCGGACCCGGCGCAGGTGAACACGGGGGCGAAATCGTAGCCAGTGGTACACTCGAAGACATCTTGGCATGCGAGGATTCCATCACTGGCCGATTCCTTACCGGTGCTGAAAAAATCGAATTCGGAGAACCGACCAAACCGGGTGAAAAATGGCTGGAACTAACAGGAGCGAGCGGTAACAACCTTAAAACGGTTGATGTTAAAATCCCACTGGGCCTGCTAACTTGCGTCACAGGTGTTTCAGGCTCCGGAAAATCCACGCTCGTCAATGGCACACTCTACAGCTATGTGTCACGTCACTTGAACGGTTCCAAACGTGAAGTTGCACCGTTGGAGAAATTCGAAGGCCTGGATGCCATAGACAAAGTCGTGGCAATCGATCAAAGCCCTATAGGCCGCACACCACGTTCTAATCCTGCTACCTACACAGGTATCTTCACCGCAATAAGAGAACTCTTTGCAGGAACCAAGGAGGCGCGCTCACGTGGCTACAAATCAGGGCGTTTCAGCTTTAACGTCAAAGGTGGGCGCTGTGAAGCCTGCCAGGGAGACGGCCTTATCAAGGTGGAAATGCATTTTCTTGCTGATGTCTATGTACCTTGTGATGTCTGTGAAGGCGAACGCTATAACCGCGAAACTCTGGAAATCAGATATAAAGGTAAAAATATTCACGAAACGCTTGAAATGACTGTTGAGGAAGCACTGGATTTTTTCTCTGCAGTTCCTGTCATTGCCCGCAAGCTGGAAACTTTGCTCGACGTGGGTCTCACCTATATCACGCTTGGGCAAAATGCAACGACACTGTCAGGTGGCGAGGCACAACGTATCAAACTATCGCGCGAGCTTTCGAAAAGAGATACGGGTAATACGCTCTATATTCTTGATGAACCAACGACGGGATTACATTTCCATGATGTACGAATGCTGTTAAGCGTGTTGCACCGACTCCGTGATCAAGGCAATACCATTTTGGTAATCGAGCATAATCTGGATGTGATTAAAACAGCAGACTGGATAATTGATCTGGGCCCGGAGGGTGGCGATGGCGGCGGACAGATTGTAGCGAGTGGTCCACCCGCAGACATTGTCAGCTGTAGTGAATCCTATACGGGTCAGTACCTGGCGTCATATATGACAGAAGCCACGTAGGAAGAAATACTAAAGTCGCTAGCTGCAAGTGGTTTGCCAGTGATTTGCAAGTGATTTGCAAGTGATTTGCAAGTGATTAACGGCAGGCTAGGTGTAACTTGCTGGTTTTGTATTTGCTAGTCCTGATGTTCTGCACATGGCAGCCAGCATCACAGGGCTAGCTATACAGGACTGGTAAACCAGGTTCTATAAAGAGAAAAAAACATCCCTGTCATCCCTTTCCATGTCTGTTGTTCAATCTCGTTGTTTCCCTAAGTTCTAACTTCCCAAAGCTTGAACCAGATCAAATCCCGTAAAAGCCATTAACAACAGAGTTGAACATTTACTTTCCCCTTGGGCTTCCTGCCCACTGATCTGTTACCGCTATTACGGTAACTTCCTGATCACTGTATCAATCGATATCCCTTCGCCGTCCTTTTTTAATCCAGTTTGACCAGCAATTCCTGCTGGATTGATTCAAAATAGTTACCTACCACACAAAAATGCACATGAAAATCCCTCTTTGCTTCGAATAAGCGCTGCCAAAAAGCTTTTGGCAGTGAAGTCCCTGTCGATCAAGTCCCTGACGGTGCGGCCTACCTTGTGTCTTGTGCCTGTAGTTTGAACCAGTGCGTTTGAACCAATGCGGGAATCCTTCCCTTCAAACTGTAAAAAAATGATAACAACTACGGGTATTATTACAAACTATCCTTTAGTCTAGTCAGCTTGAAATCAGTGCCAATTGAATAAATTTTCCAGTTAAAGTAAGTGGTCGGAAGTATCTTATAGCCGCTGTTTTCAGATACTTATGGCAGTTTGGAACAATCACTAGGGTAAAATGACGGGAATTAGCACCGAACGGAGTATGCGGTATTTTGAGAAAAAATATGTTTTATTGTTATCCAGAAACTACTTTCTCATACAAGCACTCAAGGCAGCTGTAAATACATTGAAATTGAATATGCCCAACGTTTCTCCCAATGCCAAATAACTATAACAAGGAAAAGTTGAGTTAATGAAGATATTACTTGTTGATGATCACCGCCTGGTGGCGGATGCCATGGCAATCATGTTGCAAGATCTGGCTGAGGAGGTTGATATTACCATTTGCTATACCACCCAGCATGCTCTGGGAGTTGTCGACGAAGGCCGTGATTTCGACTTGATTCTATCGGACATTTACATGCCGGGCATAGATGGCCTGGGCTTTCTTCACGGATTGAAACAGCGCCAGGTCACCTCCCCCATCGTCATTATTAGCAGCACAGAAAACGCCAAGGTTGCACAAGCTGCACTCGATCAGGGAGCATCGGGTTTCATTCAAAAATCTTTACCCGGTTCAGAAATGCTGGCAGCCTTAAAGAAAGTTCTGCATGGCCAAAAATATCAACCACGCAACCTCGAAGCTGCGAGCACAAAGCCACAGGCGATGAAACGTGCTTCCTCATCTGACTCTGCGGCACTTGGACCAAGGCAGCTCGAAGTGTTACAGCTGATTGCAGCTGGTAACTCGAACAAGCAAATCGCTCAGTTGATGGAAATCAGTGAGGCAACAGTCAAGTATCACACTTCCCACATATTCAGATCGTTTGGTGTGCACAACCGGACTTCCTGTATTCGTGAAGCGCAGAGTCGTGGGCTAATAGAAAATCCAGTTACTGACAACTGATCTGATTGTCTTAAAACACAATTGATAGCTAAAATCTTTATGCTCCAAGCGCCACTGAACCATGTGCCACTGAACCATAGTCACTGAACCATGTGTCACTGAACCACGCGTCGCAAGCGAATCTCCTCGGTACTGACAAAAAATATTTTGGCACAGGCAACAAGTTGGACAGGTAAGCAGGTATTTACCGCAACAAGCTAGCTTGTATGACTCTTACCGTACTTTTTGCGATATTCCTTACGCGCCCCTCCAACCCAGTCATCACGCTCAATCCTGTCAGGGAACGTGGCTATCGCATCAGTTACGCGTTGAATATCTGCTTTTTTGAAGTTGGCAATTTGCTTGAACGAAGTAATACCCAGACTATTCAGTGTTTTCTCCATCACAGGTCCGATACCATGAACTTTCTTTAGATCGTCTTTTTCCTTTGGTGCTTTAAATAACGGTTGCTGATTTTTTGAAGAAGCCGTTGCTTTAGTGCTTGATTTCGGCTTTTTTTCTGGTACTTGTGTTTTAGTCTGCTTTCTTTCAGTCTTAGCCGTTTCGACAAGCTGCTGTAGGCGTTTTTCAAGATCATCGATTTTCTTATCTTTCCTGGCCAGATCTGCTTCATAGTCAGCCAGTTTTTGGACTCGCTTTTTTAAATCCCGTGATTCTGATTGTTGGCTATCAATTTTCTGCTGCAGCCGGTCAATCATGGTGACTGAATTATTTCGGTCACTTTCTATTGCATCAAGCTCACCTCTTAATCGCCTTAACTCAAGATCATTCTCCTGGTATTTCCGGGCTTCACTTTCCGCTTTCTCAAGATTCTGATTAAGCAACTTGATCTGATTTTTCGATGACTCCAGTTCGGCGACCAGCCCTTTCAATCTCGCCAATTCAGCATTACTACTTTGCAGTTCCAGACGAATTTCACCGTAGCCTTGCAATTCTTTTTCCGCATCCAGTAACTTTTTAGTCGTGCCAGCGAGTTCTTCTTTCAACAATTGAGCTTTCTGCAGTTCACTTTTTGCAGCATCTAACTCCTTACGCGCAGTTGTCAGTTCGGCGTTCTTGTCATTGATTTCATTTTGCAGTAATTCCAGTTCTTTTAAACGCTGGGTAAGTCGATCAAGCTCTTGTGCCCGTTGTTCAAACCTCGCGTCGGCGGCTTTCTGTTGCTGTGCACTTGTATCAATCAACCGTTCCTGCCTGGTATCAAAATCTTGCTGAGCTTGCGAAAATTTGCGTTGCAGTGTCTGCAACTGACTCTCAAGAGGCGCTACTTGCTGAGCGTCTTGCTTTGCTTTCTTCAATTCCTCCTTTGCGTGATTTTCAGAGGACAAAAGCTCCTTATTCTGCACATTCAACCGATTTATTGTCTCATTGTGTTTTTTGCTTTCAGCCTCCAGCTTTTTTATAAGAACGCTGTGTTGGTCCTGTATCAAAGCAATCTGGTTTTGCGATGATTGCAATTGCCCGTTTAATTCTTTAACTTTTGTTGAATCTCTACGAGCCACCACCAATTCAGATGACAGTTGACTACTACGATCCTGCAAATTTTTAACTGTAGCTTCACTTACCTGTAATTTATCTTCCAGGCTTTTCAGCTTGGCAATTTCACCATTAGCAATTTCCAAACTGTTTTTTAATGACTCAGTTTGTTTTCTTAGCTCAGCCGCAGCACCAGCCTGATTACGTAACTCGGCCAACTGAGTTTCGTATTGCTCCTTGCTACTCCTAAAAACCTCTATTTGATTAGTGAGTGCCTGAGACTCTCTGTCCAGTTTTACTATAGTCGTATCTTTATCTCTCAATGTTGATTCCAGCGCTGAGACCCTGTTTGCCTGCTGTGAAAGCTCAGTAAGACGTAGCTGTGATTCTTGCAAGTGGCGCTCAACATCCATTTTGGCCAACAATTTGGACTCTAATGTTTTGATTTCATGGTCTTTCCTGTTAAGACCTTCTTCTACGCGTTCCGCATTCTTCTCAGCAGCCGCTTCGAGCTGGGATATTTCCAAATCTCGTTTCTTGATATCCGATTCCAAACGGGAAACACGATTAGCGATAAGCTTTAATTCAGAGTTTTCCTTCTGCAATTGCTCCAACGACTGACGCATGGGCTGCAATTTTGCAACCGACTCTTCAAGCCTCAGAATCTTATCGTGATTCTCGGCTTCCTGATCAGCGTACTCAACAAGCTTCTTTTCAAGATCTTGCTTTTCACCGGTAAGAGATGTAACCACATTCCCAAGTTGTTCTAATTCGGTATTGGCACCTTCTAAATCGCTCTTAGCCTTCAAGCCTGTTTCAACTTGGGCGTTCGCTTGCTTCAGTCTATCTTCAAGACCATGTATGTTTGCCTTAGCAGATTTGGCTTCAGCACTCAGCTCATCAGAACGTTTTTCAGCAGCCAACAATCGCTGCCTGGCTTCCGCCAGGGAACTATCCGATGCTTGCAATCGCTTATCAATTTTTTCCCTTTCTGATTTAATTCGCTCGAGTTCCTGCTGATGCAGCTTCTCAGACTGCTCTAGACTTGATTTTAATTCGGGTATTGCCTTGAGTTTTTCATCACTGATTTTGACTTTTTGGCGTAAATCCTGAAGCTCAGAATCCAGGCTTTGCACAGAGTTAGCCCTGTTTTGCAGATCAATCTTCAAGGTTCCGATTCTTTGCTCGCTTTGCTTTAATTCCTCAACCAATTTCGGAATCCGGTCGTTTTCTTTCAGAACAACGATCCGTTGCATCTCCTGCTCCCGAAATTTCGCCTCAAGCTCAGCGTTGGTTTTTGTAGTATTCTCTATAGTGCTTTGCGCATCACTTAACCGACCTTGTAATTCTGGCAATTTATCGGCTTCAATCCTGAGTTTGGACAATCCCTGTTTTTGTTGGCTTAGCAATCCATCTAACTCGTCTACGCGCAATGTCAGTTTATTAACTTTCTGATTGGCTTCGTTTCTTGCGCTTTCCAAGCCAGCAACTTTACCAGCCTCAGCTGTCAGCTGTGTAACCTGCGGCTCCAAATCGCTTACTCGTTTATCCTTGACTTCCAATTGTTCGGTTAACTCAAGTATTTTTTGTTGAGCCTGATTCTGCTTGCTTTCAAGTTCAGGGAGTTGCTTGGCTTTCGCTGTCAAAGACGACAGTTCCTGCTCATTGCGGTTGATTATTTGCGTTTTCTCTTCTAATTGAGAAGTCAGTTGTTTTACCTTCTGTACAGACTGATTTTTATCACTCTGAAGACCAGAAACCTTGTCTGCCTCAACTTTCAGCTTATTGACTTGTGCCTCGAGGCTACCAATAACCTTGCTCTTTCCTTCTACCTCTTTCGATAATTCACTGATTTTCTCTTGCGCTTCATTATGTTTGTTTTCAAGTGCAGGGAGTTGATCAGCCTTTAGCGTCAGATTTGTCATCTGACGCTCATGGCGATTCAGTAGTTGTGCTTTTTCCTCCAATTGAGCCGTCAATTGAACGACTTTCTGCTCAGTCTGAGTCTTGGCGCTCTGCAGATCAGATACTTTATCTGCCTCCACTTTGAGTTTATTAACCTGTGGTTCCAGACGACCAACGAGCTGGCTCTTTTGTTCCAGTTGCTTTGTCAAAGCAGCTACTTCTTCGTTCTTTCGGCTGTTATCCTTTTGAAGTGCGGCGACCTTTTCTGCTTCAGATTCAAGCCTACCTATTTGCAAACTGCGCTCCTTCAGAACCTGATCTTTTTCTGACAGCGTATTTTGAAGAGCATCTCGCTCGCCTTCGGTTTCTCGATTTCTTTGCTGCAATTTCGTAACATCATTACCCAGACCTTCAAGTTGCTGCTGGAGTGGAGAGATTTTGGCAGACTCGATTTCAAGTTCCTTGATACGTTCTTGATGTTGTATCAATGCCTGGTCTTTGGCAGCCAGATCTTTCTCAGCTTCGTGCAGCTTGATCTGGAATTGCTTTGCCTCACCGAGCTGTTGGCGTACAGATTTAAGTTCTTCGGTTGTACCCTGAATCTGTTGTTGTAATGAAGGCACTTGATCGCTCTGCAGCTTCAGAGTGCTTACTCGCTGGTCTGACTCCTGCAATTTTGCATCAAGCTCAGAAACCTGACTGACCAGAGGCTGCAAGCGGCTGACATTCTGGTCAGACTCAGTCAACCTGGCTTGCAATTCCGACAATGCTTTGTCTCTTGCTTCAAGTTGTTGTCTCAAATCAGTAGTCAAAGCTTCCTGCTGTTCCAGCTGATGCTCTTTACTTCTTAGCCCATCGACTTGCTTGGTCAATTCATCGTTTCGATCAGCAGCGCTGCGTATTGCTTCCTCCAGTTCCGGCAGTTTCTTCAGTTCCTGATTTGCGCTATCGAGCTCAACATGCTTTACTCGATTTTCTTCGTAACTTACCTCTAGTTTCTCGGACAATTCGGCAATCTGTTGTTCGAATTCCTTAGTTTTAGCTAAGTGTGCTTCTATTTCCAGGCCTTGGCGTTGCTGAATCTTTTTTGATTCATCACTAATTGCTTTCGCCTCTTCCAACTCCCTGTTCAATTTTGTCAATTCACCAGAGCTGGCCTCAAGATCAGCCATTCGCATTTCTTCGAGTGATTTCAAGGCAGACTTTTCAGAGTCAACCTTTGCAAGCAAGGAAGTTTTCTCAACCTCGAATTCAGAAATCACAGATTCCAGATGAAGAATCCTGGATTTTTGCTGGTTTTCCAACTCACGTAAATTGCCAACCTCAAGATCAAGCATATTGGCTGCTTCAAGCTTCTCAGTCGCCGACTTCTCGGACTCAGCAATAACTTCTTCGGAAAATCGCAATTCTTTACTTAGTAATTCGACTTGTTGCTGATGATCTGCAACCTCTTCCTTGAGACTTAGAATCAGGTCGTTACTGGATTCTGCTTCAGCTTCCAGGCGATCAATTTTTTGCAATGCAGTATCGAATTCCTGTAAGCGGATTTCGCTTTCATCCAACCTGGCAGCAAGTAACCGCGATTCTTGCAGTTCGCTCCTTAACTCTCCCAGCTCACCTTCAACCTCACTCGCTTTTTCCAAGCGTGCGCGAAGGGCTTCAATGTCAATATCACGTGTGCGAAGTCCTTCTTTGAGAAATTCGATTTCTTCTTCAATACCGACCTGATCCTGCTTACTTGCTGTCGATAAGTCATTCATTTCGGCAAGATCATTTTGAAGATCGAGCACCCTGCCCTCTCTCGCATCCCGGTCTTCGAGCAATTCTGTGTTGGCTAGCTTAAGATCTTCAATTTCAGCTTGCAGCGCATGCACTCGATCTTCGTTATTGTTGGAGAGGGCATTCGTCGTAGCGCGATTATCACGAGAGGCTTCCAGCTGTTGTTTCAACTCCTCAATCTCTGTGTTACGGTGCTTGAGTTCCATTTCCAGCGGCTTGATTCGACTGGCTTCTCTGTAAAGCTCATCCAGCTCTTCATCACGAGTGTCACTTGCCGGTGAGAATGCAGCAAGACTGACAGTTTGATCATTCCGGAAACCTTCAAGTTCCAGCCGGGCTTGTTCCAACTGCATCTCTAACTGCTCGACGCGATTCTCCCGAGCCATAGAACCATCAACAACTTTATTTGCTTGAGGCACCTGACTGTTTGTCTGGCTTTTTAACTGATTGTACAAACTGCTGAGGCGATGCACTTCTGCATTCGATTTAGCAAGCTCGAACTCAAGCGGTTTTACACGGCTGGCTATCTGGTAGAGCTCATCTATTTCAGAATCCTTTATTGAAAATGATTGAGTCAGATCGTTGTAATCGTCTTCAACCTGCGCCAATTTTGATTCAAGAGCCGTGACCTTGACTGAGGGGTTTGCAGCGCTGGCATACTCCTGACTTTCGCGCTCGTTGTAGAAATCATCATCAGAAATGGCGAGGGTCGCATCATGTTCCATATCTGTCTCAGAGCGACTTCCATGAGAGTGGCTCTGCGCGGTCTTCATACTCAATTGGCGGCGTTGTTGCTCGCGTCGCTCGTTTACACGCTCACGCTGACTAAACCAGCTTTTTATCAGCCAACCGATTATTCCACCGATGAGTAAAGCAAGTAGCAACCCCAGTTCGACCATCTCCAGAAATCTCCTCTTTAACCTTTGAGTGCGACAATGGTTTTGTGCAAATCCAACACTAAGTGACAATCAACGCTCGTTGAACAGCTTAATGCCGGTGACAGCTACTATTCTAATACCGCTTGTGGCGGTAACCGTCAACATTTTGTAAGAATCACGGCTTTCGGATTGTTTTATAGAATTAAAATGCAGCTTTCGTGAACGAAATGTTCAGCAAATTCATAAGACAGGATTAAGAACTTAAAACACCACAGGCCGCGTTTGCGCCAAAACCTAAACCGGCGCTGCATCAAAGAGGGCTTGTTGAAATATTTTCCGAGTCTTAGCGCTACCCGGATAGACCGTTGTGTAGCCACGCTCTGGCATAGTGTGTCGTCACAGCTGCAAGCGCTGCATAAAACACAACCGTGATAAACAGCATTAGGTCTGACTGGCGTCGAATAGTTACTTGCAGTTGAAGGGATATGCAGAAAGGAAGGGTGAATGTGCCGAACGACATGCAGGCATACAAATCTGCAGATTGCTGGTAAGAGGAACTAAGATTGGCTGTCCAGATAACAATGACCCGGACGATACGGCATCTGTGATGGGGCTTAAACAATCCTGCCAGCAAGGTTGCCAGCAGGGAGCAACAGTTTACGCGTCTGATTTTTCCACAAATTCTATGATGGCCATCGGCGCGTTGTCTCCAGGCCGGTTGCCACACTTCAAAATTCTGGTGTATCCGCCGGGACGACTGCTGAAACGCGGGCCAATCTCGGAAAATAACTTTCCGACAGCCTGCTTACTACGAAGTCGGGAGAACGCAAGGCGACGTTTGGAGACGGTGTCTTCCTTACCCAATGTAATCAAAGGCTCAACCACACGTCGCAGCTCCTTGGCTTTGGGTAGCGTAGTAGTAATAGACTCATGCTCCACCAGAGATGCAGCCATGTTCCTGAACATTGCCGTGCGGTGCGGACTGTTTCTGTTGAGTTTACGTCCGCTTTTCTTGTGTCTCATGAGTAATTACCTGTGTTACCGGTTACAAACTGTGTTGGCTTTTAGCCAGCCCTTTCAGCCAGCCAATTCGGGATAATGGCCACGAGCGCATGAAGCTGACCCCGTGACTGTACTTGGTGCTGGACGCCTACTTCACCATTTCACGGTGTTTCTGTAGCTCTGGCGGAGGCCAGTTTTCCAGACGCATCCCCAGTGACAGGGCCTGCTGGGCCAACACATCCTTGATTTCTGTAAGTGACTTCTTACCAAGATTGGGTGTTTTCAGCAATTCAACTTCTGTGCGCTGGATCAGGTCGCCGATATAATAGATATTTTCAGCCTTCAAGCAATTGGCCGATCGGACGGTCAGTTCCAGATCATCAACCGGACGCAACAATATCGGGTCGATATCCGATACTTCTTCCTGCTTGTCTTCATGCTCGGCAGCCTTGAGGTCTACAAATACAGACAACTGTTCCTGCAGAATAGTCGCGGCCTTTCGAATCGCCTCTTCCGGGTCAATTGTACCGTTTGTTTCCAGATCAATAATCAGTTTGTCCAGGTCAGTACGCTGCTCTACACGTGCACTTTCAACATTGCAGACAACGCGATAGACCGGACTGAAGCTGGCATCGATCTGCAAAGAACCAATAGGTCGGTTTTCACCTTCTTCCAAAGTTCGTTGCGTCGCAGGTTCATAGCCACGGCCCAAGCGCGCACGTAGCGTCATGTTTATGCTCGCACCGCTGGTAAGATTACAAATCACATGGTCGGGGTTGATAATATCAATGTCGTGATCAAGAGTTATGTCACCTGCCCGCACGACACAAGGCCCTTGTTTAACCAGTTTCAACGTTGCCTCTTCCTTGGCGTGCATAACGATAGCCACACCCTTGAGGTTCAACAGGATATCGAGCACATCTTCCTGAACACCTTCAATCGTTGTGTACTCGTGTAAAACACCCTCGATCTCAGCTTCATAGATGCAGGCTCCGGGCATGCTGGACAGAAGAATTCTGCGCAATGCATTACCTAAAGTTTGCCCATAGCCCCTTTCCAGTGGCTCGAGTGTCACCTTCGAGTGGTTTGGGTTGACTGTGGTTACATCCACAATACGAGGTCGTAGAAATTCAGTTGTTGCCGTCATTAACGCGGTTCCCCGATACGAATAGCTTGAACGTGTGCATACATTTTCTTTTCCATCCGGGTGATGGGCATGTTTCTGGTACTTCCGTTACCGGACCCGGGCCGGACTTTGTTGCAACGGACTTTGCTGCAACGGACTGTTCTGCAATTTATTTTTTTGCAATTGACTGATTTGTTTCTCCGTGACTGATTTGACCCACCGCAGCCACAAACAGATTTAATACTTGTTGCAGCGCTCGCCCTGCAAAATATCGGCACATAAGCCGGATAAATCGATAGCTCAGGACGTACACTCCAGGAACGGCAGTCTCACACCTAGCCTCCAGAAACGGCGGCGCAGACCAACAATTCGGGAATGCTTACTTTGAGTACAATTCCACTACCAGCGATTCATTGATCTCAGCTGGCAAGTCGGTACGCTCAGGCCGTGATTTGAATACGCCTTCAAATTTCTTGGCATCTACTTCAATCCAGTCAGGCACACCCCGCTGCGCAGCAAGTTGCATGGCATCAGAAATCCTTGCCTGCTTACGAGCCTTCTCGCGAATTGAAATAACCTGGTTCGGTTTCACCTGATACGAGGCAATACTGACGATTTTGCCATCGACCATAATTGATTTATGAGCCACAAGTTGACGCGCTTCGTTTCGAGTTGAGCCAAAGCCCATTCGATAAACCACGTTGTCCAAGCGCCCTTCAAGTAGCCCTAGCAGGTTTTCACCAGTAGACCCTTTCGTTGCAGCTGCAGCCTTGTAGTAGTTTCTGAACTGCTTTTCGAGCACACAATACATACGACGCAGTTTCTGCTTTTCGCGCAGCTGCGCTGCGTAGTCAGAAGGCCGGCCACGTTTGGCACCTTGCATCCCCGGAGGTGTTTCCAGGTTGCACTTCTGCTCAAGTGGTCGCAGACCGGATTTAAGGTATAAATCCGTGCCTTCACGTCTGCTAAGTTTGCATTTTGGACCGGTGTATCTAGCCACAGGGTTTACTCCGTAAAAAGTTTCTTACTACAATCAGCACAAAGTCGACTATACGCGGCGCTTTTTCGGCGGGCGACAACCGTTATGAGGTATCGGTGTAACGTCGACAATACTGTTGATTTTGTAGCCAACATTGTTGAGTGAACGAACTGCCGAATCCCTTCCAGGACCAGGACCTTTCACTCTGACATCAAGATTTTTCAGGCCGTATTCCTTTGCTGCCTCACCGGCACGCTCAGCAGCAACCTGTGCGGCATAGGGTGTGCTTTTGCGAGAGCCGCGAAATCCGGAACCACCTGCTGTTGCCCACGACAAGGCGTTGCCCTGTCTGTCGGTAATCATGATGATTGTGTTATTGAAAGATGCGTGCACGTGAGCGATACCATCGGTCACAGTGCGGCGAGCCTTCTTTTTTGTTGATGTAGTAGTAGCCATATTCGGTTTCGGTCTTGACCTGGGTTTAGCGCTTCAATGGGCGACGTGGACCCTTCCGGGTACGAGCATTGGTTTTAGTTCGCTGACCACGCAGCGGTAAACCGCGACGATGGCGGATGCCGCGGTAACAACCGAGATCCATCAGGCGCTTGATATTCATGTTGATGTCACGACGCAAATCGCCTTCAACGATGAGTTTGCCGATTTCCGTTCTCAGGCTCTCGACTTCAGATTCGCTAAGGTCACGCACCTTAACGTCCGGTTTGATACCGACCGTGTCGCACAGCTTGTAGGCTGTGGTTCGACCGATGCCATAGATCGATGTCAGAGCCACCCAAGTGTGTTTCTGTACCGGAATGTTTATGCCTGCTATACGCGCCATTCGATATTACCCTTCTTATATTCCGATTTAACCCTGTCGCTGCTTGTGTCGTGGATCTGTATTACAGATCACCCGCAACACACCTTTGCGTTTTACTATTTTGCAATTGCGGCAGATTTTCTTTACTGAAGCTCTGACTTTCATAATATTTCTCTCTATCCGTGCATCTTCCGAGTTAATGGAATCAGCGCGCCCCCTTGGGCTGAGTTGACCGTTGCCGCTTGGGCGTCTGTTTTTTCATCAAGCCTTCGTACTGGTGGCTCATCATATGAGCTTGTGCCTGAGCTACAAAATCCATAACAACCACTACGATGATCAACAGGGATGTGCCGCCAAAATAAAACGGTACATTCCACCACAGGATCAGGAATTCCGGTAACAGGCAAACAAGCGTGATGTACAGAGCACCATAAAGCGTTAGCCGTGTCAGTACGCCATCGATGTATCTGGCCGTTTGCTCTCCCGGTCTGATACCCGGGATGAACGCCCCCTGCCTTTTCAGGTTGTCAGCCGTTTCCTTCGCATTGAATACAAGCGCTGTGTAGAAAAAGCAGAAAAATATAATTGCCGCTGCATACAGCAAAATGTAGACAGGTTGCCCTGGCTGCAAAGTCGATACGATCGTGTTGAGCCAGGAATTGCTGTTACTGGTTGCCAGGCTGCCGAGTGTGGACGGAAACAGTATTATACTCGAAGCAAAGATCGGCGGTATAACTCCGGCCATATTAAGTTTGAGCGGCAAGTGGCTTGATTGCGCCGCCATCATTTTACGCCCTTGTTGGCGTTTGGCATAGTTAACCGTGATGCGCCTTTGCCCACGCTCAACGAAGACAACAAATGCTGTCACTGCCAAAACCATGGCAAACAGAATAATGACTGTAAAAACGCTTAGTTCGCCGGTTCGGGCCAGCTCCAGCGTGCCGCCTATCGCGCGAGGAAGCCCTGCGACGATACCGGTAAATATCAG
Organism: uncultured Granulosicoccaceae bacterium; assembly: GCA_938005265.1. Taxonomy (GTDB): domain Bacteria; phylum Pseudomonadota; class Gammaproteobacteria; order Granulosicoccales; family Granulosicoccaceae; genus CALFCE01. The sequence continues at coordinate 10,900 of CALLOA010000021.1, read as the reverse complement.
TATTGATATACCGTTGCCGATACCACGTTCGGTTATCTGCTCGCCCAGCCACATCAGGAACATCGTGCCCGTGACCAGAGTCACAGCAGCCGTCAGTACAAATCCCGGCCCGGTCAGAAACACCAGGTTAGAGCCACCTGCAGACTGGTTCTGCAGCGCAATGGCCACGCCTATTGCCTGCACCGTGGCCAGTACCAAAGTGCCGTAGCGCGTGTATTTGGTAATCGTTTTGCGGCCACTCTCACCTTCCTTTCTCAACTGCTCCAGAGAAGGAATTACGTGAGTCATCAGCTGCATGATGATGGATGCGGAAATATACGGCATGACACCCAGAGCAAAAATTGACATCCGTGAGAGCGCACCACCACCAAACATGTTTAACATGCCCAATATGCCGTCGCTTTGCTGCTCGAATAGAGCTGCCATCACGCGTGGATCAACACCAGGAATAGTTATGTGAGAGCCTATCCGGAAGATAAGCATTGCAAACAGTACAAATAACAGGCGCGAGCGAAGTTCTGCTGAACCAGTCAACCCCTGCAACGCTGCATTTTTGTCGCCTGCTGCCATAAGTTATTCCGCTGTTGCCGTATTTGTTTGAGGAGTTCGCGAATGTTTAGTTACTGGGCTAACTCAACGGTGCCACCAGCAGATTCAATCGCTGCTTTGGCACCTTTGGTTACACGCACGCCCTTCACAGTAACAGCCTTGTCAACTGAGCCAGAAAGCATGATCTTGGCGGTTTTAGTCTGTTTCGGAACAATCCCGGCTGCAACCAGCGAATCGATTGTGATTTCACCCGATTCCACTTTTGCCAATTCGGACAGTCGTACTTCAGCGTAATAACGCCCGACACGCGAGGTGAAGCCGAACTTCGGGAGTCGACGCTGGATTGGCATCTGACCACCTTCAAATCCAACCTTATGCCAACCGCCTGAGCGTGATTTTTGTCCCTTGTGGCCGCGTCCCCCGGTCTTACCGAGTCCGGAGCCTATGCCACGGCCAACTCGCCGCGCAGTCTTGCGGCTACCTGGAGCAGGTTTCAGATCATTGAGACTCATGTTAATTCTTCGCTAGTTGGTGACGCTGTTTATTCACGCTGTGTATTCAAATAGTGCTGACGCTCTGGAGGGTATTCAATGCCCTCTAGTCGACCACCTGCACCATATAGTAAACCTTGTTGATCATGCCGCGGTTTTCGGGTGTGTCTTTCACCTCAACCACATGATGCATGCGCCGCAATCCAAGCCCTTGAACACAGGCCTTGTGGCTCTTTAGCCGGCCGTTGGTGCTCCTGACAAGTTTTACTTTAATTGTCTTGTCGCTCATTTCTGCCTGCTTTCCAGTTCTTCAAAATCAAAATTTATCTTTGCCGAGGGGTAGCCTGTATCCCACTGTGCGGAACTCAGGCCGAATCCGTAAGTAGCGCATAACTAGCCGCGTAACTAGCGAATTTCTTCAGCACTCTTGCCACGCTTGGCAGCAACGGAATCAACGTTTTGCATAGTGGCAAGACCATTTATCGTTGCTCTGACCACGTTGATTGGATTGTTTGTTCCAATAATTTTCGCCAGTACATTACGTACACCGACCGCTTCGAATACCGCACGCATCGCACCACCGGCGATGATACCGGTACCCTCGGACGCTGGTTGCATGTATACCTTTGCAGCTCCATGCCGGCCTTTCAGCGGGTATTGCAAAGTGCCATCCTGCAGGACTATTGTCTGCATATCACGCCTGGCTTTCTCCATGGCTTTCTGAATAGCCAAAGGCACTTCACGAGCCTTGCCGTAGCCGACACCAACCTTACCCTGGCCATCGCCCACCACTGTCAGTGCAGTGAAACCAAACTGGCGTCCACCCTTCACAACTTTGGCAACACGATTGATTGCAACCAGTTTCTCTATGTAGCCGTCGCTGTTATTAAAGTCGCCGTTAGCCATTAACCTTTACCCTGATAGTCACAGTAGTCTTGATCCCAGTACTTCTAGTTACGCAAAAATTTACTTTCACGCAAACCATTCGGTGTGGCCAGCTAAAACCGGCCTGTTATAGCTGTCCTAGAATTCCAGTCCAGCTTCTCTTGCAGCTTCTGCCAGGGCTTTAACCCGGCCATGGTACTTAAACCCTGAACGATCAAATGCCACCTTCTTGATACCTGCAGAAGCAGCTTTTTCCGCTACCGCTTTACCAACCTGGGCAGCAGCGTCAGAATTGCCAGAATATTTTACTGATCCTTTCAGATCCTTTGACAAGGTCGACGCGCTGGCGATCACGCCAGAACCAGACGCGTCTATTACCTGGGCATACATGTGCTTGGAAGTACGATGCACTGTTAACCTTGGTACCACCAGTTCCTTGATGCGAGCCCGTGTCTTTTTAGCTCTACGTAATCTTGTTGTTTTCTTGTCAGACATAATTCTTACCAAATAGCTTGTTAGCAAACAGCCGGTTTTTCGAAATAGCCGGAATAACTGATGGAGGCTTCTATGAAGTCACCACAGAAATTAGGCTTTCTTCTTGGCCTCTTTCATCGCCACATACTCATCCACGTAACGTACACCTTTACCTTTGTAAGGCTCTGGTGGGCGGTAACTGCGAATGTCTGCAGCTGCCTGTCCAACTTTCTGCTTGTTGCTGCCAGAAACCACGATTTCAGTCTGGCTTGGTGTTTCAACCTTTACGCCATCAGGTAGCTTATGCACAACCGGGTGGGAAAAACCCAGGCTTAAATTGATAGAATTGCCCTGTGCCTGAGCCCTGTAACCTACACCACGAAGTTCGAGTTTCTTTTCAAATCCGTCGCTTACACCAACAACCAGATTGTTGAGCAAGGCTCTCATTGTGCCGGCCATGGCAATTCTTTGCTTTTCGGTATTGCTACCCGACTGTCTGGGCTTTACACCCATAACACCATCGTCAAAAACAATTTCTACATCGCCATGTACCAGGCACTCCTCGTTCCCCTTCGGACCCTTGGCAGAGACCTTCTGGCCGTCGACTTTAACTTCAACGCCTTTAGGTACCGTGATTGGCTGTTTCGCTACGCGTGACATTTGTAACTCTCAGGTAATTTCGTGAACCGTTCGCTTCAAGCAATCGATTGAACAATCAGGAGACAGAGCAAAGTATTTCGCCACCTTGTCCCAGTGATTTCGCTTTGGTGCCAGTCATGACGCCTTTTGAAGTCGACACAATGGCGATTCCCAAACCACCCAGAACAGTTGGAATATCTTCACAACTGGTGTAGCGGCGCAAACCGGGACGGCTTATCCGTTTCAGGTTATCTATGACAGGTCTACCGTCAAAATACTTCAAAGTAACCTCAAGCACAGGTTTGTTGTCTTCAACACCTGTTTCGAAATCCATAATGTAACCTTCCTCTTTAAGCACCTTTGCAACAGCGCACTTCAGTTTCGAGGACGGCATAACAACCGACACTTTTTCGGCTTGCTGACCGTTTCTGATCCGGGTCAACATATCGGCTATGGGATCTGACATACTCATAACGCTTACCCCCTACCAGGATGCCTTGACGAGACCGGGAACATCACCACGCATGGCAGCCTCTCTGAGTTTATTTCTGCTCAAGCCAAACTTTCTGTAAAAACCGTGTGGCCTGCCCGTAATTCTGCACCGATTACGCTGACGGGCACGCGAGGAATCGCGAGGCAATGACTGCAACGTTGCCACTGCCACCATTTTTTCATCAAACGACGCTTCTTCAGAACTGATGATTTCTTTCAGCTCCTTGCGTTTAGCTGCGAATTTATTAACAAGCTTTGCCCGCTTGACTTCCCGGGCGATCATCGATTTCTTGGCCATCAGCTTATATCTTCAAGTTTGCTTCTGTTGCGCTACCTGATCGTGAGATCAATTGTTGCAGTGGCTGCACTTTATTTTCTGAACGGGAAATTGAATTTTTCTAGTAATGCCAACGCTTCAGCATCCGTTTTCGCACTGGTTGTAAGCGTAATATCCATTCCACGTATAGCGTCGATCTTGTCGTAATCAATTTCTGGAAAGATAATCTGTTCCTTGACGCCCATGCTGTAGTTGCCGCGCCCGTCAAAGGAACGGTTACTGATACCGCGGAAATCCCTGATTCGGGGAATGGCCATGGATACCAGACGATCGAGAAACTCATACATGCGCGCTTTGCGGAGAGTCACTTTGCAACCAATCGGGTAGTTATCACGAATCTTAAACCCGGCTATCGATTTGCGTGCAAGAGTCACAACGGGCTTCTGTCCGCTGATGATTGTCATGTCACCCAAGGCATTTTCCAGCACCTTCTTGTCGCCAACAGCTTCTCCAAGGCCCATATTGAGAGTAATTTTCTCAATCCTCGGAACCTCCATGACGCTCTTGTAGGAAAACTGCTCGATCATCTGCGGAACAACATTGCTCCGATAGTGTTCAACCAACCTTGCCATTACACATCCACCGCGTTGTTGTCAGACTTGTAGTACCTGACTTTCTTACCGTTGTCGATTCTGATACCAACCCTGTCAGCTTTGCTGGTTGCAGGGTTGAAATGAGCTACATTCGATATGTGTATTGGTGATTCCAATTCACTGATACCGCCCGGGTCTCCCGCTGCAGGGTTGCCCTTTTTGTGCTTTTTTACCATGTTGATACCATCGACGATGACCTTGTCATCACCGATCAGGTTTTGCACCTTGCCGCGCCGGCCTTTGTCCTTCCCAGCAACGACTATTACGTCATCACCCTGTTTAATCTTGCGCATTATCTTCGAATCCCGGATTCAGTCTGGCGATATAGAAGTCTTAAAGAACTTCAGGAGCCAGCGACACAATTTTCATAAACTTTTCTGAACGTAATTCACGGGTCACAGGCCCAAAAATACGCGTTCCGATTGGCTCTAGTTTCGCGTTCAACAAAACGGCGGCATTCTGGTCGAAGCGAATTGCCGAACCATCATTGCGGCGGATGCCTTTGCGAGTCCGCACAACAACTGCGTTGTACACTTCACCTTTCTTGACACGACCACGTGGAATAGCATCCTTAATGCTGACCTTGATAACGTCACCAACCCGTGCATAGCGCCGATGCGAACCACCAAGAACCTTGATGCATTGAACACTTCTTGCTCCGCTGTTATCAGCGGCGTTCAATACTGTCTGCATTTGAATCATGATGTCACCCGACTAACCTATTGTTCTTTATTACGTTTGCTCTTCAACCAGCTGTAGAGCGCATGTCCTGATGGCCGTTATTTTTCTGTTATTCCAACAAAAGTAACAACAACCAGATATTATTCGCTTGCGTTTTCTATTACGCGATCCAGAGCCCAAGACTTTGTTTTCGATATCGGGCGAGTTTCCTTGATTTGCACTACATCACCGATTACCAGCACGTTCTCTGGATCGTGGACATGGAATTTCTTGGAACGCCGCACATACTTGCCGTACATCGGGTGCTTGACCCTGCGCTCGACCACAACTGTTGCCGTCTGGTCCATTTTGTTACTGGTAACACGGCCGATCGCAGTACGCTTCAGTTTGCCACGAGCCGCTGGTGCAGCTTCGGTTGCAGACTCGCTGCTTTCTAAATTCGCTTCAGTATTCATTGCTTTAAGCGCGCTTCTCGTTAATAACAGTCTTGATACGCGCTATATCTCGTCGTACACGGCTGTAGTTGTGAGGTTGAACATCCTGGCCACTACCGGCTTGCATGCGTAGATTGAACTGTTCGCGAAGCAAAGCTTCCAGTTCAGATTCCAGCGCGGCAACATCTTTTTCACGTAAGTCACTGGCATTCATCAGGCTTGTGTCCTCGCTACAAAGGCAGTTCGGATTGGCAGTTTCGCGGCAGCAAGAGCAAACGCTTCACGTGCGGTTACTTCGTCAACACCTTCCATTTCGTAGAGCATCTTTCCAGGCTGAATCTTGGCTACCCAGTACTCGACATTACCCTTACCCTTACCCATACGTACTTCAATAGGTTTTTTGGTAACCGGTGTATCAGGAAATATACGAATCCAGATCTTTCCACCACGTTTAATGTGACGTGTCATGGCACGACGCGCGGCCTCAATCTGTCTGGCAGTCAAGCGACCGCGATCAGCAGCTTTCAACCCATATTCACCGAAACTGACCTTGTTACCATTCTGGGCAAGACCACGGTTTCTGGATTTCTGCTGCTTTCGAAATTTTGTTCGTTTCGGTTGAAGCATGAGTTACGCCTTGGAGGTTGCGTTGTCCGCCGCCTGGTTCTGATTTCGTTTTTCATCCAGATCGAAAACTTCACCATTGCAGATCCAGACTTTAATTCCTATGACACCGTAAGTGGTATGGGCTTCTGCCACACCATAGTCAATGTCAGCTCGCAAAGTATGCAGCGGTACACGACCATCGTGATACCACTCACGACGCGCGATCTCAGCACCGTTTAACCGGCCTGACACTGAAATCTTCACGCCCTGTGCGCCAAGACGCATCGTGTTGGTCAGTACACGTTTCATCGCTCGACGAAACATTACGCGCCGCTCAAGCTGTTGCGCGACACTCTCTGCAACCAGCTGGGCATCCAGCTCGGGCTTCCTGATCTCGGCAATATTGATTTTGATATTGTTGAGATTCACACCGATCATGGGCGCGATCTTGCGCCTGATGCGCTCGATATCTTCGCCTTTCTTACCGATCACGATTCCCGGACGAGCCGAGTGAACAGTGACAACTACAGCCTTTGCCGGCCGATCGATGTGAATCTTGCTTATCGATGCATGTGCCAATTCCTTTTTCAAATACTCGCGCACGCGAATATCTTCGTTCAGGTAGTTGGCATAGTCTTCAGAATCGGCATACCAGGTTGAATTCCAATCACTGGAAATGCCAAGCCTGATGCCAATCGGATGTACTTTCTGACCCATAAATATATCGACCTGTGGTATCGATTGCTGTTTGGTTTGCTCAGCTATCCGCAACAGTCACTGTAATGTGACTGGTACGCTTCAAAATTCTGTTGGCACGCCCTTTAGCACGTGGCTGAATACGCTTCATGGTAGGACCGGGGTCTACCGTAATCGCTGACACTTTCAGTTCATCAATGTCTGCGCCTTCGTTGTGCTCGGCATTGGCTATCGCCGAGTCGACCAGCTTTCTTACAATAGCACCAGCCTTTTTATCGCTGAACATGAGTATTTCCAGCGCCTTCTCAACAGGCAGGCCTCTGATCTGATCAGCAACCAAACGTGCTTTCTGCGGCGAAATTCGCGCATGCTTCAATGTTGAGTTGGTTTGCATAACTGTATCCAGCAAAAATTAAAAAGTTTGTTGCGCCTATCTGTGTAAACGCTATTGTTGCGTGCGATTAGCGCACTTTTCCGTGCGATTAGCGCGCCTTTCCGTGCGATTAGCGCGCCTTTCCGTGCGATTAGCGCGCCTTTTTATCAGCAACGTGACCTTTGTAAGTTCGTGTAACCGCAAATTCACCCAACTTGTGACCAACCATATTCTCAGACACCAACACAGGCACATGCTGTCGACCGTTATGAATCGCTATCGTCAGCCCCACCATATCAGGCAGAATCATGGAACGACGCGACCAGGTCTTGATCGGACGTTTACTATTAGCGTCGCGAGCTGCCTCTACCTTCCTGATCAGGTGGGTATCAACAAAAGGACCTTTTTTTAGCGAACGTGGCATTGCTTGGCTCCTGGTGCAGCTTACGATTACTTCTTGTTACGACGACGTACAATCATGTTATCTGTACGTTTATTAGACCGGGTTTTGTATCCCTTGGTCGGAATACCAGTTGGACTTACCGGATGACGTCCTCCGGAAGTTCTACCTTCACCACCACCGTGCGGGTGGTCAACAGGATTCATGGCAACACCCCGTACTGTCGGCCTGACACCACGCCAACGTTTTGCACCAGCCTTCCCCAGCTTTCGTAGCGAATGCTCGGAATTACCGACTTCACCGATAGTTGCACGACATTCCGACATCACCTTACGCATCTCGCCGGAACGCAAACGCAGCGTTGAGTAGATACCTTCCCTTGCCACCAACTGGATAGCCGCCCCTGCGCTGCGCCCCATTTGAGCACCGCCGCCAGGTTTCAGCTCTACACAATGTACTGTTGTACCCACCGGTATATTCTGCAGTGGCAGACAATTGCCTGGCTTGATAGGAGCCTCACTACCAGAGTTCAGCTCGTCTCCAGCCTTGACATGGCGTGGAGCTATTATGTAACGACGCTCCCCATCTGCATACAAAAGCAAGGCGATATTTGCAGTACGATTAGGATCGTACTCCAGCCGTTCAACCTTCGCAGGAATATTATCCTTGTTACGCTTGAAATCAACGATACGATAGCGCTGCTTGTGCCCGCCACCAATGTGACGTTGCGTAATCCGCCCCTTGTTGTTACGGCCACCGGATTTGCCAAGTGACTGCACAAGAGGCTCGTAAGGACCTTCCTTGGAAAGTTCCGGATTAACTACCCGAACCTGGAAACGGCGTCCGGCGGATGTCGGTTTGGATTTAACTAGTGCCATGTCTGAATACTAACCAGCTTGATTCTTGCGTTGTCTATTTGGTTTTGAAGAGCTTTGTTTTGTAAACAATCACTCGGTAGATACGAAATCCAGATCTTCACCATCAGCAAGCCTGACAGTAGCCTTTTTCCAGCTTTTGCGTTTGCCCATAGTTGCGCCAAAACGCTTGGTTTTACCTTTTACATTTGAAATCTGTACGCCACTGACTTTCACACCAAACAACTGCTCAACCGCCTTTCGCACTTCAAGCTTGCTGGCCGAAGACGCCACCTTGAATGTGTGCCTACCATCCAGATCAGAAGCCATGGCTGTCTTCTCAGAAATATGCGGCGCGAGCAAAACCTGATAAAGCTTCGCCTTTTCGCTGCTGTTACCACTCATGAGAGACGCTCCTCAAGTTTTTTAAGTGCACCGGATGTCGCCAGTACATTTTTGTATCGCATAAGACTAACCGGGTCGACGCCTTCAACATCGAGCACCTGAATGTTGGGAATATTGCGACTGGACAGGTAAAGTGACGGCTGCACTTCCTCAACCAGAATCAAAGCACTCTCCACTCCGGCGCCTTCAAGCTTCTGCTTCAATAATTTGGTTTTGACTTCACCGGGGTCGATATCATCCACAATTTGCAAAGCACCATCAGCGGCAAGCTTCGACAAAATCGAACACAATGCACCGCGGTACATTTTGCGATTGACCTTTTGACTGTAATCACGCTTTTTCGCAGCAAAAGTAACCCCGCCACCTGTCCATATGGGGCTTCTGGAAGTACCCGCACGAGCACGTCCCGTACCTTTCTGACGCCAAGGCTTGGCACCACCGCCCCGAACTTCGGAACGAGTTAGTTGTGCCGCGTTACCAGAGCGCCCACCAGCGAGATAGGCCGTAACTACCTGATGCACCAACGCTTCGTTGTAAGGCGCACCGAAAACCGAATCGGCCAATGCCACACTCGTACCTGATGCTGATTTGATGTCCAATTGAATAATCTCCGCGGAGCGCTACAAACTATTGCTTTAAAATTCTTGCTACTTAACTTCTAACACTCGTTAGACCTAATTACGATTGCTTATGCCTGCTTAAGGTTACGCATTTTTACAGCAGGCCGAATAACAACGTCGCTTCCTTTGGCTCCCGGCACAGCACCGCGCACCATAATGACTTCTTTCTCAGCATCGATCTTTACAATATCGAGGTTTTGCGTTGTTCTGTTGACCGACCCCATATGGCCTGCCATACGCTTACCTTTAAAAACGCGTCCTGGCGTCTGGTTTTGCCCGATAGAGCCGGGCGCCCTGTGTGACAATGAATTACCGTGCGTCGCATCTTGCATCTTGAAATTATGGCGCTTGACACCGCCCTGAAAGCCCTTACCGATGCTGACACCGGAAACATCGACCTTCTTTACTTCTTCAAACAGCTCAACGCCAATCTCACCGCCCACTTCTAGATCTTCACCTTCGCCCTCTGCCAGACGAAACTCCCAGAGACCTCGTCCTGCAGCGACTTCAGCCTTAGCGAAGTGCCCGATCTCGGACTTGGAAAGCTTTGACTGCTTGCGCTCGCCTGTTGTCACTTGCACCGCTGAATAACCGTCCTGCTCGACTTCCCGTTTCGCGGTAACTCGATTTTTCTCGACATGAATGACAGTTACAGGCGTGCCTGCACCAGCCTCATCAAAGACTCGTGTCATGCCCAGTTTTTTGCCAACAACACCCAATGTCATAACGACTTCTCCGAATCTCGACGATTCAAATATTTCAACTTGCGGCTTCTAGCCGCACGTGGCGCTTAGCCGCGCTTTAATGTGGCGCTTAAGCTACGCTTTAACGTGGCGCTTAGCTGCACTTTACTTTGTCACAGCAACAAGCCCGTCCCGCAACATGCAAGAAAGGCTTGTTGGAAAATTAGCTTTACCCGAACTTAAATCCCGCCATTGCCGGGATTGGCGTGCCACAGAATACGCTCTGGCCACATCAAATCTAACGAATTGACCATATTCCCGAAAAGCAAGCCGGCCATTGTAGCAACCAAAGAAACAAATGCCTACCCCCTTAGCTGGTAAATACCGAAAGCTGGTAAATACCGAAAGGCAAGACAGATATTCTGGATTTACAGGGACAAAAACAGACACGCTTCTGCTTCAACACCACGCGCCTACCTGATCTTGGCTTTAAACTTATAGCCGCTTATTCAATCTGCTTAACTTAATAACAGCCACCTGGGACGGCGGCAGACTGCTTGGTACTCCTGAAGCCGAACGCTGCAGTTACTGAATCAAAAAAGCCCGACTCCCGGACACTTTTTAATCCAAACTATGCATTCGACAGTAAGTCCAGTTCAGCCGGAACTACTGTCCTCAAGCGCAAATG
>CALLOA010000020.1 GCA_938005265.1 uncultured Granulosicoccaceae bacterium | reverse complement strand
TTTACCACCAGCGCCCCAGGTGCTCAAGCGGTATTCCCTGAGCGGTTGGCGAAGTAATGATGCGGATTGGCTAAAGCCCATCCATAAACTGGTACTGCAGGCTTTCGGCATGTTGCAATCAGCGCATTGACCGTTGGGGCTGTTCAAATCTGAACTCGTGTCAGCAAGCAAATCAGAGCTACCTGACGATCCGATCGGAGTAACGATTTGAGTGTCTTGCTCTGACACCTTTGATTCGTCTGTGTTTCCGGTGCCTTCGAATGTGGGCCAGATATTCATCATGGGTTGGCCCGGGCTCCAGCGCACTGTTTCCTTATCAAGAATTTCCAGTCCGGCATCCGTTACCAATTGCAGAAGTTCTTCTTTGTAGGTTTCAGAAAGCTCCTGGCCGAGCTGCAGAAGGCTGGCTTCAAGAGTTTGGAAATCTATGAAAATGCCTTCCAGTCCCTGTAACGACATATATTCGGGGTGATAATTTTCTTCCCCGATATAGACTGGTTGTTTACGTGGGAACGGGTAGTTTCGCTCGCTCGCAACCGCGGCAATCGACGCCGATACAATCGCGACCATCGAAACAGTCGCCAGGAAGCTTCGAATAGTGTCCAGGTGGCTTGACATCTGAGTGAATCTGGCTTTCATTGAGTCTGTATCGGCTGTATTTCCGGACCTTTTAGCACGATATGTTGCTGCTACACACGTTCTGGATTCGGGCTGCTGAAATCTTGCTTTTCACCAGTCGATATTCTCGAAAAACCGTGTTTTCATAACCTTTACAGTGCATCATAGAGCTGAATTCTGCTAACAGATTCATTTATTGGTCAAGTTAGCTGTATTATGGTGCTGGCACTCAAACCTAGGGACAACAAATCGGTTGGAAAGCGGTCTATTCTATCTGTACGGTCTGCTAAACCATGTTGGAATTTGTCAGAGAACCCTAGCTATGCAACTACCTTCCGTTAAACAGCTGCAGTACCTGATTGCTGTCAATGAAACCAAGCATTTTGGCAAGGCAGCCGAGAAGTGTTTTGTGACGCAGTCAGCTTTAAGCACAGGCATCCGGGAGCTTGAAAATCTGCTGGGTATAAAGTTGTTTGAGAGATCACGTAAACAGATTTCAACAACACCGGTTGGTGAAATGCTGGGTGATCAGGCGGTAACGGTGCTGTCAGAGCTGGGCAAACTGGTGGAGCTCGCTGAGCATAATAATGCGCCTTTGAGTGGCCCCTTGCGCTTGGGGATCATTCCGACAATCACACCCTTTCTGTTGCCGCGTTTGTTACCGGCTTTGCGTGAGAAATTTGAGAATATTGATTTCTTTCTGGTTGAGGACCTGACGCATCGGCTGCTGGACAAGATGCAAGCAGGGGATATAGATGTGATGATCACGGCAATGCCGTATGAGCTGGAAGGTGCGAATCACATGACCCTGTTCGAAGATCCTTTAATGCTTGCCTACCGCGAAAACACCACTCTTATTGACCCGCAGAACTGGCGCCCCGATGATGATTCACTCGAGGCTCTCATGTTGCTGGAGGAGGGTCATTGCCTGCGAGAACATGCCATAAACACACTGGTTGTCGATAGTAAAATCCAGATCAACCCGTTTACTGCTTCGAGCCTGTCAACACTTATCCATATGATTGAATCCGATTTGGGTTTTTCCCTGTTGCCGGCCATGGCCAAAGATTCGCCGCTACTCCAGGGGGCGGGTATTAAGCTTCGCGACCTAACCCGGCCATCGACCCGTGAGATAGCATTAGCGTGGAGAGAGAACAGTGTTAAGGAAGATGACTACAGGATGATCGGGCAGTTTATTAGTGAATCCCTTGCTTGATTATCTTGTGGCCGGGTATCGTTTGTCTGACTGTCTCTACTCGTCACGGTGTCAATCATGCGGCCCGCAGTCCAAAGAAACTAATTTTTAACCAATAAAAAAGGCCTGAATTAAACAGGCCTTTTTTACGTTTCTTTTATATGTCTTTCTACTCGACCGGCCTCAAGGTTCCGGCTGGTTAGTTAGCCAAGAACTAATTGCGTCGGTAAACGCGAACATAGTCAATCTCTAAAGCAGGGTTGCTGAAGGTGTTGGCATCATTGTTGTTGGGCCATCGGTTATTCTGATCTCTTCCCAAACCACCAGCCGAGGTCGGGAAGTTTGTCCAGTTGCCACCTAATGCCAGATTTAGCAGGACATACAGCTCTTCATAGTCCACTGCCCCGTGCCAGAGTTCACTTACTTTCTGGCCATCTATCAACCATTCGATATGTCCGGGTTCCCACTTGACCGCGTAGACGTGGAAGTTCTGACTAAAGTCTTCACCAGTGTATATTTGCCCTGAGGGTTCCGGGCGAAGGAAATTGGCATCACCGCCATAGGTAGGTGATACATTATCAAAGTAATGGAAAGTGTTGTAGACGTACCATGGGGCATGTCCCAGGTTTTCCATAATATCAATCTCTGATCGTCTTGTTCCTTCGGTACGTCTTCGCTTGTGATACAGCCAGAATGCCGGGAATGTGCCCTCGTGGCTTGGTATTTTTATCCTGGCTTCAAAGTAACCATATTTTTGTGCAAACTTGGTATGCGACGACAGTGCACCCGAAATAAATGTTTGTTGTGCTGCGATTTCTCTCAGCGGGCCAAATGATGCCCTGTTATTGTTGGTTTTTAAAGGGTTGCGTTGCGCACGTATAGCAAGCCGTGAGCCATTAAACTCAAACGGGTTTGGTATATTTTGGATCAGTTCCCGATGTTCCCAGTCTTCACTCAGTGGGCTTACATAGAACTGATCTTCATTATTGATGACACGGTACTCGTAGCGCTCGCCGTTGAATTCACCATCCCATCTGAAGTTTGTATTCCAGCGTGCTGAATTTATTGCCTGGCCGTTAAATTCATCACTGAATACAAGCTGGAAACCATCTTTCTGTGCATCGGGATTAGCTCGTGTTTGAGGATCAACTAAACCATTGTCGGGCCCGAAGTCCTGTGCTTGTGTTTGTTGTTGTGCTTGCTGTTGTGGCGCTGGCGGCGCTATGGTCGCAGTGGCGATTTGCTGAGGTGGTTGTTCGATACCATCCAGGTAGCTGCGGTTGGCATTGGCAGGATTGTAGGCCGAACTGACGGTGATCTTGGCAGTATGTGAGCGTTGCGAATAGTTGCCATTACTAATCGATTTGACACTGACTGAATGCTCTCCTGCCCATAAATCGCGGCTGAAAAATGACGTGTCAGACGTCACACCGGCCCATAATCCATCGACCGTCACTTCATATTGCGCAGCACCCGGTACCCATGCCCATTCCCAACGTACGGTTCCCTGACCAACCTCCGTTCCACGAACATCAACCGGTACGTTGGCTGGCAGTGCCGGGATCTGGTTTGATGCCTGAGCGTTGCTGCTGTCATTCTGAATAGAATTGGTCTGGACTTGCGGCGTACCACCATTATTAGCGCCGCTGGTTTGCACGGTAATAGCAGGAGACAAGCTGGAGTAATTTCTTGCAGCGTCAAAAGCCGCTATCTGGTATTCGTAGGTATTGCCCGGTTGCAGGTTGTTGTCAAGAAATGATGTTTCGAAAACTGTGCTGACATAACTATTGTTGCGATAGATATTGTAGCCATCGACACCGATATCATCCCACGGCCTGTTCCAGCCGATACGAACAGATGTTCCAGTCTGCTCGCTGGAGAAGATGCCGTTCACAATTGATGGGCTCTGGTTATCCGCCAAAGCGGGCCAGCTAATACCCAACAAACCGCACGCCAGTAACCCGGCCAATGCAATTGCAGAGGCTGAGAATCCCTTTATTGGTTGGGGTGTGGTGGTATCAGTGATTAAAGCCCTGCAAGTGAGAGTCTTACCCGAGGCCAAGGAAGCAGGGTCGGTAGCAGAGTCAGTTTGTTTCACGAAGTGCTTTTTAGACGAGAATACAGTTGCTGCAGAATCTGTCATAGTATTTTTAGTTGTTTATCTAACACCGATTTTACCCGGCGCTGGTTTTTCATTTCACATGCTTGCCTTCCGGGTCGCACGTGATGTTCGTGTGTGCTTCTAGCCTCTAGTCAACGATCACGATTAACTCAGCAGCCGCACATCGATCTGTGTTTACGTGTTGTCTGATTCCACAGATCACAAAATACTGTCCCTGTACAGGTTCTATCCAAAATAAACTGTTTAGCGATGTCTTTCGCAGCTGGCTTTGGTTTAACTTCAGGTTTAACTTCAAATCGACCGTACATTTTTAAATCAGGAATCCAGTCGAAAATTTTTCCACCAACAGCAAACTACTGGCTAAAACATATTTTTTTTCAGTTTCAATTCAGTTTTCAGTTTCAATTCAGCTTCAGAATTTGTACAGTGTTTGTACAGTTTGAAGTACCCGAACTCGTTCTGCGGTGCGGACAACTCTGTACTGCAACTTTTAACGTCAAATCTTGTGCCGTTCGCAGCTTTGCCCCAGTTGTTTTTTGCTGTTTTTCCGCTGTTTTTCCGCTGTTTTTCATTACAGAGCAGAATGAAAACCAGTTTTTACAGAAACACCAGAGCTAATTTCATCTTGCTCTTGGCTTTTAAAATTCCAAGCCAGAACTCCTGTTCTAGAAGATATAGTCCAAACAATCGAAGCACGCAGGGTAAACACTTGAAAAGTGGCTTGAATTCAATTGGCGAACTATACGCAGATAAGCTGAAATCAAGCTGAAATCAAGCTGAAATCAAGCTGAAATCGCGCTGGAAATAACGGATACTTAGGAAATGCTGTTAAATACGGCGAATATCGTATTGTTGGAGTCGCTTTGGTTAAGCCACTTTGGTCAAAGCCACTTTGGTCAAAGCCGCTTTGGTTGAAGTTGCGTTGGGGCATATCGGCACCCTTAATATCTGCAGTTGATCGTTCCATCTCATGGGCAAGTCGACTACCCGGACTACAAAAAAAATCATTCATGACTATCGAAAATGCATTGACTGGCTTGCTAACGGTCAAAAGCCAGATCCCTGAGGAGGCAATGACCGCCGGGGTTCTGGGGTGCGAACGTGAAGGGCATGGTATCCGGGTAAGCGAAAACGGTTTGGTACTGACCATTGGTTATGTCATCTCCGAAGCCAGCACTATCTGGTTGATCGATTCCAGCAATAACGCCATCGAGGGCCATGTGGTTGGATATGATCAGGCTAGCGGTTTTGGTCTGGTGCAGGCATTGGGGCGTTTGAGTGGCACGGTTCTGGGGCTAGGTGATTCTGACGAAGTGGTCCCCGGGCGCCAGATGGTGCTTGCAGGTGCAGGCGGGGCAGATTCTGCTGTTGATGTAACCATTGCTGAAGTGAGGGAATTTGCTGGCTACTGGGAATACCTTCTAGATGGCGCAATTTTTACAGAACCGGCTCATCCAGAGTGGGGAGGTACGGCATTATTGGGTGAGGATGGCCGTGTTTACGGTGTTGGATCGTTGATTCTGCAATCTGAATTAGAATCCGTTCCAGCCAGAAACATGGTTATTCCGATCAATAAATTTACTGCGGTGCGTGACGATCTTGTTGCTTTGGGACGGAGCCGTGCAGCACCGCGACCCTGGCTTGGATGGTATGTGCAAGATTCAGCGCAAGGGCCAGTCGTGATAGGTCTTGTGGCCGACGGCCCTTCGATGGCTGCGGGGATCAAGGCTGGTGACAGGGTAGTCGCGATCAATGGGCGCAGGATCAGCTCATTGAGCAACATGTACAGTGAAATCTGGAATTCTGGAGATGCCGGTACCACACTGGATGCAGCCATTAGCCGAGATGGTGATATCAGAATAGTGTCGATAGAATCTATCGACCGCTCCAGTATGATGTGGCGATCAGCACTGCACTGACAGGTAGCACTGCACTGACAGGTAGTGAAGGTGGTTGAATTTAACCGCCACCAATAAGCACGCCCGCTGCGAATACCAAGGCCCCACCCAATACCACCTGGAACAGAGCTTTTCCCCAGGGTGTTTCCATAAAACGGTTCTGGATCCAGGCAATTACCCATAGTTCAATAAAAACAACAACCACAGCGATTGTAGTGGCTGTCCAGAAAGAGGGTATCAAATAAGGTAACGCATGACCGAGCCCGCCTACTGTCGTCATTATTCCTGTTGCAAGGCCACGTTTGATGGGTGATCCGCGACCGGAAATGACACCATCATCGCTCGCCACCTCTGTGAAACCCATTGAAATACCGGCACCGATGGAGGCAGCCACACCAACCAGAAAAGTGGTCCAGGTATCCTGAGTGGCAAAGGCAACCGCGAAGATGGGTGCCAGTGTTGATACTGAACCGTCCATCAGGCCTGCAAGCCCGGGTTGAATGTAGGTCAGTATGAGTTGTTTATGTTCCTGTTGACGCTCCTTGTCCTGAATGTCGGCCGGGGTATGTTCATCTACCACTTCGTCCGTACTGGCCACGTGACTGGCTTCAGCTTCGGCCAGATCCCCCATAAGTTGTCTTATCGATGCATCGCTAGCTTGTTTGGCTGCAGCGCTATAAAAGCGCCATGCCTGGGCTTCCATCTGCCTGGCTTGTGCACGAATTTTGTCAATGCCATAGGGTTTTACCAACCACAACGGTTTGACATTAAAAAATCCCCTGACATGTTCGCGGCGGATTAAAGGTATGAATTCACCGAATTTCTGTCGATGCAAATCGATCAGCCAGCGACGATGTTCGTGCTCCTCGGCAGCCATGGCGTCGAAAATTCTGGCGCTATCAGGAAAATCTTCGCGTAGTCCCTCGGCATAGGTCTGGTATATCTTCGCATCATCCTCTTCTGATGAAATGGCCAAAGCAAGCATTTCCTGTTCGGAAAGGGCTTCAAAGGGTCGTTTGTTAAATTCAAGAAGTCTTGCGAACATAGGGGTTCCTGTATTGCTTCTGCCCTGATTACCAGCTGCTTCGCTCAGTTTAAAAAAGACTTTTACGCACTATTGATGGTTCAGATTCACTTCAACATCGCAGTGGTGGTTGCTGCGAAACGCACTTGAGATCAATTTGGATTTTGCCAGTGTAAAAATTAATAATGTAGTTTCCCATTGAGGAAGTAATTTTACCCAATGCGCTAAGTATTCTTAGCAGTGCGTCAGTTATCCTGATCAAGTATATTACAGGCTGGCAGTTTGATAATCAGTTGTCTTCGTTGATTAGCTGCGCCTATCGCAATACCTGTCTCAGTAATATAGCGACGTGTAAACGGCGTTTCATAGGAGTCCGCTGAAAAATGCAACTGTTTCTTGTCAGGCACGGTGAAACCGAATGGAATGCTGAAAGGCGTGTACAGGGGCAAAGCGAAAGTAAACTCAATGCCAGGGGCCGTGAACAGGCTGAACAACTGAGGCCCTGGGCTGAATCGATGGGCTTTTCAGCCACTTATTCCAGTAGCAGCTTACGAACAGTCCAAACAGCAGAAATCCTGACCAGAAATATCGAATTACCTTTGCATAAAAGGGATGATCTGCGTGAGATTTATCTTGGCCCGTGGGAGCAACTGTTGTGGGCGGATATAGAACAAAGCTGCACCAGCGAATTCACAAATTTTCGTGACTATCCCCACTTGTTTAACCTTGAAGGCGCTGAAACGTATACTGAGCTAAGAGACAGGGGTATAGCCGGCTTGAAGGAGATCCATCAGCGGCAAAAACGCACAGGTCTAGACCAAAATGACAAGGTATTGGTGGTCAGTCACGGAGCATTGATAGCAGCAGTACTGGCAGGTCTAGCCAGCGTCAACCTTGCCAGGTTAAAAAAACAGCCTGGGCTGGGTAATTGCTCTGTCTCGGAACTTCACATAGATGCCAGCGGCCGATTCAACGTTGTAACTGTTGGCGGCATGCCGTTGCATGAGTCTCCCTGGTTTGAGTAGCTTGCAGCTGGCCTTGTGGGTTCCAGCCTATGTGGAATGTTCCCGCCTTCGCGAGGATGACAGGGCAATTCTACATACCTGTCACGTCATTTACGTGATGGCGGGGGCAGTTACCCAGAGATCTACCACTCCCACTTGTAACTCAGGGTAACGATAGCGTTTTCCTTGAAATTGGTATCGAAGGCTTCATTGAAACCCCAATTGTTATATTCAATGGCCACTGTGTTTTTACGCCAATTGTTGTAACCAAAGCCGTATGCCCAAGAGAGCCCCTCACCTTCCAGTGATTGTGTAAGCAATGTTCTTACAAACCAATTCTCGACCGGTGCCCACGACACAAGCCAGGTAAGCGCAAAATCCGAATTAATTGATTTGTTTAACGACAAAGAACTTGCAAGGTTATGGTCGGACAGTTTTTGCCAGCCGAATTTTCGTGAGAGTGAAACCACAGCATTGTCAATATCGAGGCCGTCACCTGGCTTCAGTGGGTTCCAGTTGTTAATTTCAAACCCCCATGTACCCGGGTGCCAATCATCGTATCCCAAGCCCCAGGTGTAGGTCAGGGGTTCATCCGAATTGTTGACGGTAATGCCGGTGCGGGCAAAGAAGTAACTCTCCTGTAATGGCTTGTAGGCGATCTGTGACGTTATGGAATAATGATCGCTGTCACCGAATTCCAACTGCGTATTGCTCAATGCAAGGCTTCCGGAAAAACCGTGGTTGTGAGTGCTGTCTGCACCCGCTTCGCGGAACGGCGGTGCGTTGGAAATCGGGGATATGCTGTTACCCGGATTTGCGCCAGCGGTCGCCAGAGATTGCACAGCTGCAGCAGCTTCCGGGATTTGTATAGGCTGCTGGCCGGCTGGTGCTGTTCCGTCAGTCGCCAATGCCGAAACGGGAATAATGTCGCTGCCAGCGGCTGCCGCAATGGCCGAGCCCGAGCCCGTTGAGACACTTCGATTCCCATTACGTGGCCCTGCGTTTGCGGCAACTGCCTCGTAGCTACTTGCGTCGATGGTGCCGTTTCCAAAGCTGAACCACTTTTCGCCCCAGATTCGTAATCCGTGTCGGTTCCTCGACATACCGGCTGCAGGACTGTTTGTGCTATTGATATTGTAAGTGAATGCGTTCTTCCAACCTGGTACCTGATCTCGGGCAGCAACTGCTCGCGACAGTATCACTCGCCATAGAGTTGCGGTTGTCATGTAGCGCCTGCCACTTCGATGACTGACCACTGTGTCAGGCCCGGAATCACCTCTGCGGGTCTGTTCGCTCCTGGCTTTTTCCAACAGTTGCCGGAAAGCCAGACGTGAGCTGTCTGATGGTGAAAATTTGTTTGTTCTGATTGCTGATGCACGCCTTTTATATTCGGTGCCAGCAAACAGGTTTTCATCAAGGCGTTGCCTGTACTGTCGAGACAGGATAACCCGCCATATTTTTACCGCATGCAACCGTTTGTTTTTTTCACGGTTTATGAGTGCGGTCAGTTCCGCTGTTATTTCCGGGCTGGCAGTAGTAGGTGTTTTTCTTGTTCTGGACAAGCGTACGCGTTGATTTTTTGTTGCTTGCAGCCGTTTGCTCAATTGCCGCATATATTCGAATTTGGTTATGGGAATCGACGCAATGAGTTTATTCTCTATCGGGTTGCTGCTATCAGTGCCGTAGGCTGACAGAACGATAACCTTTGGCCTTGTATGATTGAGTTGTACATTGTCCAGCGTTGCCTGTTGTTGGCTAGCTATCTGCTTGGGGCGTGCAGATAACACAACAACTGCCGGAGGAGTGTGTTTGCCATTCAGAGTTGCGGTGCTGATGCGTGGTTTCTGTTCAAGTTTTTTTGTGCGTTTTTTAGTGAGTTTTTTTGTCCCATAGGGAGACAGCGTGAGAACCTGAGGGGAGGCAGCGACCAGGTGATTTGAGTTTCCGGTTGTCATATTTCCGGAGTTCACCCCGTTGATGGCTTGTTGTGCGATAGCCGCTATTACACGGGACTGCTGCACGCGAGCTACTTTTACCTTTTGTAATCTCTTGCTCCTCTGAATTTCAAGATCGCTAGTAGAGTCGCTGCTGTGAATGTTGCTCAAGTCTTGTTCGGTGGTAATTGTCTGGCTAACTAATGGTCGAGAGCGTAGCGGCTCCTTTATCAAAAATGTCCGTGATTGTTGAACCCGAGCCACTTTTACATTCTGTAGTCGTTTGCTCTTTTCCCGCTTTACTTCGTTTTCATTATTATTTGAGCTGGAAATACTAGAGGCCAATTTTTCTGTTACAGAGAACTCAGCCTCATCCCGGGACGGTGAGTCCATTGGAACTATTTTTTCAACATTGGCACCGACATCGAGCTGGTTTTGAGGAGCGTTACGGGATAATCGTACTCTGGCAGCTTTGGTTGTGGAGAGTCGTTTTGCTTGTTCCAGCCGGATGTAGCTTTTCTGTTGTTCTGCCAGGACAATCAACTCAGTGTAGGAATCGAGCGTTGTGCGACCTGCAGTGCTTTTCGCCAGTTTGGCTTTGCTATCTTGCTTGTGTAGTGTTGTGCCCGTTGCCGCAGCAACAAAGGCTTCTCTAAGCTTACGCAATCTTGTTTCTATGTCGTCGTCATCTTTCAATTTTGCTTGCGACGATGAATTACGACTGGCTTCCATCAACCGGATTTTAAAATCGTTCAAGCGCTTCTGCTTGCCGATTTTCAGGCGCTCAGCGTCGCTCGGTGGAAGCTTCTTCTTGATTTCAAGCGGCCTGGCGTTATCACTGATTTCATCTACCTGCGCCACCTGATTATCTGACTCGTGATTTTCGGCGAGCGGCGCCTTATGCAATTCATCGCTGTTGTTGCTTGTATTTACTTCGTTTGTATTTGCTTCATCGGTACTTGCATCCAGGTTATCTGTGCTTGCAGTACCCTCAGGCACTAGCGTTTCTGACGACTGTTCCGAGGTTTCTGCCGACGTTTCAATTCCCTCGGAGGCAAGAGATTCCTTTGCAGGATTCTGTTCACCAATTGAATTCGGCTGTCCGGAATCAGTAAGTTCAGGTGCGGGAGTCTCGTTGGGCACATTATCTGTGATGCCACAACTTTCATCCCAATTAAATGGATAAGGTTCCGCAATCAGCTGATGCAGGTTCAGCAGATCAATTCGAGTCGGTCCAAATGCACGATATTGATAGTACATGCTGCCTGTTTCGGGGTGGGGCAGGCACTGTTGGGTGTATTGTTGCCAGAAACTCTGTACCCGGTACAAGGGTGTTTTCTGATTTGCCTGTGAGAGACCGGGCACGTAATTGGGTAAGTCGAGCAACGGGTCAAGCACAGAAGATTTTTCGGTTGGGCGGATTCCCAGACGTTCCAGGCCTGACCACTCAATAGGTGAATTTTCCGCAGGCCGTTTTATCAAGCTGTATCCACTTTTTATATCGATATAATTGTTAGTGGATTGCTCCGGAAGATCGTTGTAGTTATCTCGCCCGATTACATGGCAGTAGTTCCAGGAGAGCAGTAGAGCATCAATACGAGCTTGCAGTTCCGGGTATTTTTCAGCCGCCTCAATCAGTTTGGCGACAGTTATGTCCAGACTTCCAGCATAAAGAGCGGGTGGTCTGTCGTAGCCGTGCCATTCATTGGGAAGTTGCCATGATTCCACAAGATTTGATTCTAGTGGTTGAAGTGCTGATGAGGCTTCGTCAAGGGTAGCAGCACAAGCCAATGAGCTGATTGTTTGCAGCAAGGGCGATGTATTGGTGCCCGTCCGCAGTGTATGACCCGAACGATGAGTGCCTTCTTTGTTATTTTGCAAGGGCCCTGTGATTACACTGTTTGCGTGTACATGGGGCAGTGTCGTGAGGAATGCGAATGCTGTAAAAGCAACAGACAAATGTCTGGTCACTGTCGCGGCTGTATTGCGGGCTGTACTAATTGCTGTCGCGAGCGGGTTTAAGCGGCAAGCAATAAATTGGTTTAATGAGAAAGGCCGGGATGTAGATTTATTGTTGATTGCGTGATGCAACCGCTCTACGGTTGTATCGAGGTATTCTGGGTGCTGCGTTTTAGCAACAGACGGATCAATTGGTGACTCACATTCTGTTAATGCATTGTTGCGCAAGTGTCGCATGCTATTGCGGAGTCAGCCGAATTATAATCGGTCACTCGCTGCTCGCTCGATTTTAACGCTGGATTCAATTTCTATGCGACCGGAACATTTATCACAATGTTCATAGATAGCTCCGTACTTCTTGTAAAGCAGGGTACTGAGTATGACTCCGTTGGTATTGGCAGTTGTGGCGTCGTTGTATCCGCCACGCTCGTACACACCGGAATACCAGCCAGTGTCGGGGTCATAAGCACTTTCAATTGTCGACAGTAATACGGCACTGTATTCGTCCTCCGGGAACAGTAAGGCCATCGATATTGCAGCCTTGGTAGAAACTGATTTCAGGTGGTCATATTGCACACCAGTATCTGTCGTAGTGTTGAATTCGATACCGGCATTAAAAATGGTGTTGTAGAGGAACCAGGGTTCCTGATTAATATTGTCTTCTGATATTGCTGTAACTATTCCTGTCTCTTTCCAGCGTTTTTTCTGTACATCGAATATCCGTTGTAACAGTTCGCGATTTTCATCGTCTATACCCAGCTCCATAGCATCCATCGCGTAGGACTCGGTAACCACATAATTATTCGCCTGAAAAATTCTCGGGTCACGGTTATCGTGAGCGACGTTTATTCCCAGAATATCGGTTTCTGCACGGTGCTCGTTTTCGTATGATCTGGCTGTGTCTACCGAGAAGCCGGCATTGTGAAATATTTTACCCGCATACTGCTCATAACCCAGGCGGCCTTCCTGCAATATTCTGATCTTTCCGGTGAGTGGCTCACGAGCGTAACCGTACATTTGCTCATCATTGATCAGATCGGAATAGTCCCAGCGTGAAAGGGCTGTACCTGCCGGTACAGCGTATTTCGGATGCAAGCACTGAAGCGTATTCATCCACGATACAAGACGTGCCAGATCCAGCACCGACACTCCAATGCCACCCTTAACTGGGTTGTTGCCGTAATCCACCATTTCCAGAGTTTTTGCGTGATAGACCTTGTTGGGTGCTTTACCTTCGAACAATTCCATTCGTTGCAATGATGCAATCAGTTTCATCACAGCGTCATCGAATTCTTTTTGTCCGATAAACCCGAACTCTCGGGCTGCGATAAAGGCTGCCAATGCTGAACCGGTATCCCACATTGTGGTTGACGGGTATCCATCTACCGAATTCACCAAACCCGTTTCCGGGTTATAGTTGTTCTCAAAGTAGGTCCAGGCGATCCTGGCTACCTGCAGATCAGCATCAGTGGGCTCGGCTTTTCCTACCGAGCATTGGTTCGCCGCACCCGTGTTGTTTCCAAGCAACCCTGTCAGTGGTGATTGACCATTACTGCTTGCCGGTGAAAATTCACGGTTAGGCGTTTGTGTCAGTAACCCTGTGCCGGCAGCACTATTGCTGTCATAGGCGTAACCAAGAGCAGGTGAGTTGCTCACCTGGTGTTTGTTCTTATGCAAGAGATCAGCTGATACGACTAACAGGCTGGCAATGCCAAAGGCTGCACAAGCAATGATTGTGGCTTCGCCGCAAACTTTGCCCAGATCGCCGGGACGTTTCAAGGCAGTAGCGAATAAGCGACGTTTGTCTTTGCCGTTGTTGGCAGAGGACTTTTGGCTTTCGTCAGGAGCTGGCATTAGCGTGACCCTCCCGAATTTTCCAAAATCGCAATGGAATCCCCGAGAATGCGGTAAATGGTGGATACCGTATTGTCGGTATAGCCCTGTTGCCATTCACCGGCCAATATATCGATGGGCGCCATCAGGCTTTGCAGCGACTGCTCAATCTCGGCTTCATCTGTACTTTTACGCCAAATCGCTTCCTTGGTAGATAGCAACAACTCAGCGGCTTGAGCTGAATCGTCCGTTTTAAGAAATTCGGCTTTTATAATCGTGTTGAGAGCCTGCTTAAGTTCCGCCGTCTTTTCAAAAGCAGACAACTTTTGTTGGTAACCCTCTATCTCCCGTCTTAACTGACTGAGCTGCTCCGCATCGACACCAGTCTGCTGTTGTGGGGCTGCTGCTGCCAACTGCAATATTTCGTTGGAGCGCTGTTCAGCCAGGCCCAGCCCTTCTTCGGCTTTCGCCACTCGCTCGTTAAGAGATGCATGTGCACGTGCTTGATTTGCCTGTTGGCTAGCCAGTTGCGACACGCTGTAGTAACCACCCGTTCCGGACCATAACAGCCACAGAACAACAAGAAATACAGCCAGATTGAGAGTTTTGAGTAGCACGTGCGAGCCAGAAATAGGTAAGATCCGTCCCATAAGCTATCGGCGGTAAGCTGGCGATTCTCAAATGATCAGATGGTGGATGAGATTGCTATCACATTCCTTTGCGGTCTCGCCTTTCAGCACATGGAAAACGGGAACTAAAGCGCCTGATATCAATGGGGTTGCAGCGCAGATGATTTATAGTTTGACGAATCTTCTGGACCGCGGCCCCGCGGATCACGTTAAATAGCCTCTCTAGCATTCAGGCAGGATTTATTGCAGACCATGACAGTGACTTTGCAGGCACTCGATGTATACAAGGCATTTGATGACAATCAGGTTTTGCGTGGAGTCAGTCTGACTGCAGTGGAAGGTGATGTTATTTCACTGATCGGTAGTTCGGGGTCCGGGAAAAGCACTTTATTGCGTTGCATTAACTTTTTGGAAATACCTGACAGTGCCAGAGTGTCTATGGGTGATATTGATATCAGCATAGATAGCAAGAATCGCTCATCGATCCTGGCAAAGGAGCGTGCCGCGATACAGCAGTTGCGTTCGCGACTGGGAATGGTTTTCCAGAATTTCAATCTATGGACCCATATGACGGTAGTCGAAAATGTCACTGAGGGTCCGGTGCGGGTGTTGGGAATACCACCCAAGGATGCCCATGATGAAGCGATGGAGCTGCTCGCTAAAGTAGGCATTGCAGAAAAACATGATCAATATCCTGTGCAGCTGTCCGGTGGTCAGCAACAACGCGTGGCGATTGCCCGGGCATTGGCAATGCGGCCACGTGTACTGTTGTTTGATGAGCCGACTTCTGCACTTGACCCGGAGCTGGTCGGTGAAGTCTTGAAGGTGATGCGCGAACTGGCGATGGAAGGCCGTACCATGGTTGTGGTGACTCATGAAATGGGGTTCGCACGTGAGGTTTCAAACCATGCCATTTTTCTGGATCAGGGCCTGATTGGTGAGCAGGGGGCGCCGCAGGAGCTTTTTAGACAACCGCAAACCGAGCGTTGCCGGCAGTTTATTAACAGCGTTATTGCCTAGTTACTGGTGTCGTTTCGATCATAAACTCGGCGCGGTAACGACTGGTTCACAATTTTAAGCGCCGTCGGGTGCACCACGCAGCTTTGGGTGGCCGCTGCAGATGGTATATGATTACGGCTTCAAAGCTCGCATCAAAAGAAGAGGAACACGAATGATTCTAAATTTAAGAAACAAGGTTGCTGCAACGCTCCTTGCCGGTTTTTTTGCGGTTGGTACCAACCTGGCCTTTGCTGCTGATGTACGAATTGGAACCGAAGGTGCCTACCCTCCGTGGAACTTTATTGACGATAGCGGAAAACTGGCAGGTTTTGAAATCGACCTTGGCAATGCCATGTGTGAAAAAGCCGGTGTTAGCTGCGAATTTGTACAGAATGAGTGGGACTCAATCATCCCTAATCTGTTAGCGGGTAACTACGATGTCATTATGGCTGGCATGTCCATCACTGATGAGCGTCGCGAGACTATCGATTTC
This sequence comes from uncultured Granulosicoccaceae bacterium, assembly GCA_938005265.1. GTDB lineage: Bacteria > Pseudomonadota > Gammaproteobacteria > Granulosicoccales > Granulosicoccaceae > CALFCE01. The sequence goes on along the minus strand of CALLOA010000020.1, from coordinate 6,685 downwards.
AGTGAAGAGTACTTCCCACCTTCACCTTCATTATTCGCTGCTGCAACAGGTGCAGACCTGGATTTTGACAACCTCAAAGGTGTCAAGATTGGAGCACAGGGTGCTACGATACAGGCTGCCCATCTTGAAGAAGCGATGGCTGAAGGCAATACGCTATTGACCTATGAAACGCCGGATCAATCTGTTGCAGATCTGATGGCTGGAAATATTGATTTACTGTTTGCTGATGGTGATTACCTGATTCCTGTAGTCGAAGGCAGTGGTGGTAAGCTTGAGTTCAGTGGTCCCGAAATTTCTATTGGTGGCGGTGTTGGCATGGGAATGCGCAAAGACTCCAAAGAACTGCAGGAAAAGATGGCTGCGGCGTTGGCAGCTCTGAAAGCCGATGGCACGGTTGATCGGCTGATTAAAGAATCCTTTGACAAGGAAACCAATTACGCTGGTAACTAACTCACCTTGCTGTGAAAGTTCGGGTATCAACCTGAACCGTTTTCATGACATTTAGCTGTGTGAGCAACTCTCTGTGCTACGAGAAGTTGTCTGTCCCGCGAAATTGTTAGCGAATTGTTAGTGTTAGCGAATTGATAGCAATAAGAAGAAAAGGCCCGCATGACGGGCCTTTTTTATGTCAAACGTTTTTATGCGACTCGTATTGATACGACCTCCATGTGCCATTTCCATCCACTGTTGTGTCACTATACGATTCTCAATTTTGTTAGCTCACTTTAACTTGTTAAACTTGCTCGACCTTCTTCCTTTGACTGAATCCGCTGAAACAAGAGATGCTTGAAACAATTTTGCAAGCTATCACCGCTACCACTGGTCTGGATCTGACTTACATATTCAATGGTAAGCACCTGGCCTGGTACGCCAGCGTGCGTTATACAATCTTTGCAGCATTTTTTGGTGCTGCGTTGGCACTGTGCTTTGGTGTTATTGGCGCAGCTGCAAAGCGCTCAGGCTTTGCACCACTACGTTGGTTTGGAAATCTATACACGACGATGGTACGTGGTATTCCCGACGTGTTGTTTTTCCTGTTTTTTCCATTGGCGTTCGAGCAGCTGATTGAGTATCTGTTTTCGTTCAGCCAGTGTACGGCTGCCGAGAGGGCAGGTGGCGGCTGGCCACCCTGTACGGCGGCGCAATGGTATCTGTCCACGACAGAATATTTTCTTATGGCCTGTGTTTCACTCGGGATTGTCTACGGCGCATTTGCTGCCAATGTTATCCATGGCGCAATGGGGGCTGTGCCGCGCCAGCAACTGGAGGCCGCCAGAGCGTTCGGCTTCAGTTCACGGCAGATATTCTGGCGTTTTCATGTCCGGCAAATGTGGGCCTATGCTCTTCCAGGGCTATCAAACGTCTGGATGCTTTTGTTGAAAGCCACATCCTTATTGTCGTTATTGCAGATTGCAGACATTGTGCAGTGGGCCGGGAAGCTGGGTGCTGCCAACTATTTTCCACGAGCCGGGCTGGTGCATGGTGATTGGCGATGGAAGTACTATGTCGTTCTTTTTCTGTTCTACATTTTGCTGACGCTGATTTCGGAGAAAATATTTGACTATTTGCAACGCCGTGCCAGTAAAGGCATGGCGATTGAGCGTTAGAGGGCGAGTTTATGGAAAATTTACTTGCCAGTAGTGCGCTCGTAGCTTTTGTCACTGATTTGAAGTTGCTGTGGAAGCCAGCTCTGTTTAATGTCTATTTCGCGTTCGCGTCAATTCCCGTGGGGTTTCCGCTAGCCATTGGTCTTGCGCTTATGAAGAACAGCTCATCATGGCCCGTGTCACGTTTCGCCCGAATGTTCATTTATGCGTTCCGGGGTTCTCCGTTGTTTATCCAGTTTTTTATGTTCTATTCCATCATGCTCGCCTTTAATCAGAGCCTGTGGAAGCCCATGGGAATTGACGGCGTTGTGCTGCACCCGTTATTTCTTGGACCATTGGTCCTGGTTCTTAATACCAGTGCTTATGGTGCGGAAATATTCTATGGTGCATTGCGTTCAGTACCGAAAGGGCAATTGGAAGCTGCTCGCGCAGTGGGTATGGGGCGTGCCAACGTGTTCAAAAGTGTTACCTGGCCCAATATGTTGAGGCTGGCCTGGCCTGCCTACACCAATGAAGTGGTATTTCTTTTTCATTCCACTGCATTGGTTTATTTCACTCTACCTGTTATTAACGAACAAAAGGATCTGATGAACAAAGCAGGGGAGCTTTTTGAAAAGGATTACAATGTATTCCTGCATTTTTCGGTTGCAGGCCTGTACTTTCTGTTGATTTCGGTCGTAATTTTTTTCGTGTTCGACTGGATCTATTCACGCATGACAAAGCACCTGGATACTGGGAGTGCCGGTAAGCGAAAGAAACTGAAAATCAGGCCGCAGTATGTACGTTGAGAAAAAGCCTCATAAATCGTCTGATAAACTGGTTAGCGTTTTAGCTACCACTAGCAGTATTGCCTTCAATAGTACTGCTATACGATTCTCAAGGAAAATATTTTGAATAAAAAGATTCTTGTCACGGGTGCAGGTAGTGGTTTTGGGCTGGGGCTGGTTAGAGCGTTACAGGCTTTGGATTACCAGGTAATTGCTGCATGCCAATATGAGGAGCAGGCAACGCAACTTTCATCTGAGGGTATTGAATCACTGGTCGTTGATATCACTAGTGATAACAGTGTGTCGAAGCTTTCAGCCCATGCTCCTGATGTTCTGGTTAATAATGCCGGACGCGGGCAACTTGGTTCAATAGCCACTGTACCAATGGATCACGTGCAGTCCGTTTTTGATGTCAATGTGTTTGGCACATTACGGGTTACGCAATCTATACTTCCGGGCATGCGGGAACGAGGTAGTGGCAGAATTATTATGGTTTCGTCAATTGCCGGCGTTTTTTCAGGTTTATTATCCGGCCCTTATTCAATGACCAAACATGCGATTGAAGCCATGGCAAAATCATTAAAAGCCGAAGAAGAACCTTACGGCATCGAAGTCGTGAAGCTCAATCCCGGACCTTATGCGACTGGCTTTAACGATGATATGGTGGAACGTGTTGAAGCTACAATAGAAGAAGGTACACGTGCTGCTGAATACGCCGCAGCGACCAGAGAACGGATGCTCGGTAATCAGCTTGATCCGCAAGAAGTTATCGATGCGTTGGTCGAAATGTGCACAGCCGATATAGTACCCTTTGAAACATTCAAGCCTGACGACCTGCTTGAGCGTTACAAACAGGCTAGATAACGATATATCGCGTAACGACACATCGCGTAGCGATAATTCGCGATTACTATTTATCGCGATGTGTATTACTTGTTATCGGTAGTTGAACATCAAATCACTTATAGAGTGATCGTCGTTCTTGTTGCAAACATTCATTACAATTATGGTGTTTGGCTTTTCGAATTGTCCTCGCAATATGTGACGTGTATTTATGTCAGGTTTAATAAATTGAACCACAGCCCGGCATGAACTTTACTTAATTCTATTATTCATTAGTTACCGTCCAATAAATGAAAACACCTTTTGAATGCAGGGGTCAGTCTTGATCGCAAGACGGCTTTGTAACTGTTCAGGTGGTAAACCCTATGTTGCAAGCTGTCTGTTCTTGGTCCTGTACTTCTGGGTACAAATATCCTGTGTAGCCGGGACCTTTTCAAGCCGGTATGAGCCAATAAAAAGTAGACCCTATTATCTTCAGGTACAGACAGGTTTTGCGTCAGATGCGGATTTTGGCCCCAGCCTGATTTTTCTGACTGATAGATCACCCGAGAGAACCCATTTTTCGGGATTAAGTTTAGGTAGTCGGCTAACTGATAGTGTGTTGGGCCGGCCGGCAGAAGTTGTTGTGTTTCTGGGTTTGCAACAATTTCGTGAAAATGGAATACAGCCGAATGCCGTGGGTTTAACAACCTACTGGAAAATTTACCGTAAATGGATACCCCCAGGGACCAAAACTAGTCTACCCATAAGATTCGGTCTGGGCCAGGGGTTAAGTTATGTTTCACGCATACCGATTGTTGAACAACGGGACTTTTCACCTGATCGATCCGAGAGACTTGTGCACTACCTGGAATGGTCGATGCAACTACCCGTTGGAAAGCTTCTCGAGGTCTTTGGAGTCAGAGCAGAGCGGGTACTGCATTCGACCTGGCTGGGATACAGCATATTTCACCGCTCGACCGTATTCGGGCTATTCGCGGAGACTGGTGGTGGTATCAACTACCCGGGCATTACTCTGGAGTTTGTTTATTAACAGATTTGCCCGAATTTCCGGAAGTTGACTTAGATGGTTAGTAATTGAGTTTTGTGCTGGGTTAAACACGCCCGGGCCCTACAGCAACCCGGGCTACTTGATGCTCTGCTAGTTCTGTGGAGCTAAGATTATAACTTTGTCCACGACATGAATAATGCCATTACTAGTTTTGATGTCCGCTGAGACAACTTTCGCATCATTGATCATTACGCCATCTTTGGCGTTCACATTCAAAGCCGAGCCCTGAACGGAATCCACTGTGAGTTCCTGGCCAGCAATGTCGCCCGACATTACCTTTCCCGGGATTACGTGGTACGTTAACAAATCAACGAGCTGTTGCTTGTTCTCGGGTTTCAGCAGGGTCTCTACGGTACCCTCTGGCAATGCTGCAAAAGCATCGTCAGTTGGTGCGAATACAGTGAATGGGCCTTCGCCTTTTAGCGTTTCAACCAATCCTGCAGCTTCTACAGCCGCGACTAATGTGTTGAATTTTCCAGCTTTTACAGCGGTGTCAACGATATCTTTTTTCATCGAGCCAGCGAAAGCTGAAGCTGATACCAATAATACCGCTGTTATAGCGATTAACTTCTTCATCTTTTTCTCCATGTATAATTTGAGACTTAAAAAATTCGTATTCGATTCCAGCACATCGTCATACGCTGTTGAAATACAACTTCACGTGATAGCAGGGTATACGGCGGAGAAAAATAAATAGATCAGTTTGTCATTTAGGTTTTTTCGGTTAGAAAATTCGGTGGTTTGATATTCCCTTGTTGTAATGTTTTCCACTGGTCGGTTGTCGGGATTGTTTCGTCCCGTCCATTCTCATTTAAAAACAGTGCCATGCGCTATTAGAGGTTGATAACTTTAATCTGCCTGCAGTTCGTTGAGTTTTTACACCCGGTTTGTACATTACAAAGATATTCCTATGCCCACCATCAAGGCCAATGAAAGAAAGGCGAGTGCTATTGCTTCATAGGCAACCGTAGATACGGCTGACAGGAATATCTGCATGCTTAAAAATAATAGATTTGCAACGCCTATACCCATTGTATAACTATCCGGGCTATTTATCTTTATATAGCTATTAACGCTGATCAAGCTTAAAGGCAAAGCTGCTGTGACTATCATGATAGTGTTCTTGAGCCAAGTCATCGTAAATATTCCGTGAGGAACTGATTCCTGTTCTGGTAATTTGAAGGTTTATTTTTCTAAATGCATTGAAAGGGTCAGTGGTATTTTAAGATTTGAAGCTGTGCGTGTATTGATGTGTCCATATAGTATTTACCTTTCTTCGTGATTCGTATTCTTCCTTCCTCTTAAAGTATATTTGAATAGGTCATCAGCGCATTTTGTCTTTTTGATTTCCGTGCCTATTCTTGATTTTCAGTTTCTATCAATTCTAATTTCCTGATTGCGTAACTCAGTGCGATATCGAGATTTATGCCAAGTATTTTCAATTTCATGCTTTTTACTTCGTAGAGGTATTAGTGCTCTTGGGTCTTCAAGGTCTTCAAGGCTAGACCCGGCGACGCATCGCACTGAGATTACGGGTGATCAAGAAGGTTCACTAGTCGTTCAGATGCCCTGTGACATTTGAGACTGCCTAAAATGTTACAGGCGATTTGTCGAATATGGGAACGAGGGGAGTTCAATCGTTCAAGCATTGGAGTGAGCAGTTGTATATCGTTCCTTTCAATTAAAACTGCACGAACTTTCCAGCACTGTCCAGTGTGTAGTTCGAGGTCGAGTATCTGCAAGAGTGTTTTTGTGGGAGTGTCGTTCCTTCTTAGAAGTGCATCGGCAGCACGTAGCCTAATTTCAGTTGAGCTTGAACTGAAAAGATCTACTAGCTTTTGGGTCTTTTCGTGCATTTTGACTGTATGTATTCTTGACTCGAACCTGCACAGTGTTATTGGTAGGTGGAATATTTGTTGGCCTATTTCGACTATTGTTCATTCTTTTTTTTCTCTTGCTCTTCCAAAGAGTGGGCCGGTACGTTTTGCAACTGACGCATTGACCACTCATTTGCCTTGATGTCCGGGTAACTGTTATAGGTTTTAACTTTGGAATTTGGGTTGTCAGGTGCTATGCGACACTAAGTCCGTAAATTTATTTAGAGTAGAGAGTACAAACCAAAGGCGGTCCAGCTCACAGCCTTCAAACAATAAATCATATGCTTCCACATTTGTTAAAAAAATTGCACATAGTGCATTTTCTGAAGCTAATGCTATGCATCTTCGATTGATCAATTTTCAATCGATCTATATTACAATATTTCAAATATGCAATTTATCACTACTGTCCCGTTAACTTTCAGAACATCTTCATTTGTGTGTCAGGGCCTTGATATTTCTCATGCCCTCGACCCGTAATCAACTCGATTAGCGACCATTTTTCAAACAGATTGGTCTGTAACAAACGTAATATCTGCT